>CBDUPN010000030.1:0-19272 GCA_965369125.1 uncultured Aureibaculum sp.
GTGCAAATATATAAAGCCTTTTTCACTCCAACAAAATATTATTGAAGATTTTTAAGAAAAAAAAATAATTAATTTATAATGCACTAACTATCAAGAACACACCTCTAAAAAAGGGATACAAATTTAATTTATATCCCTAATATTTACAACAGTTTAAGGCTTAAAGTTATCAACAAAATGAGTGGATGATACTAGAATTATTTAAGAATTGATATTTAACAACTGATTTCTAAATACTTGCAATCTATTTTTAAAAGGTAATCCCGTAAATTTTAATATGTTTTCCGATTTATCCAATATAAATCCAGTCTTTGATGGCCTTCTGGCCGGTTGATCTAACTGAGAAGTTGGTATTCTTTGAATATAAGAGGCATCTAATTCGAAAGTATCTGCAATTTGTAATGACATTTCATAGATACTTAAAAGTTCATTGCTTGAAATATGAAATATGCCATATGCTTTCTGTTGAATTGCCTTTAAACATGCTTCGGCTAAATCATCCACTAATGTCGGCATCCTATACTGATCATCAACCATAGTGATCTGCTTCTTATTTTCAAGTGCATTTTTTATAAAAAGTACGATATTACTTCTACTCATATTATCGACGATACCATAAACCAAAATGGTTCTTAAAATGGTATTCTTTATACCTGCACTTGCTATTAATTCTTCTGACTTCAGTTTAGACAGCCCGTAATAATTTATTGGGTTTGGTGCATCAATCTCAGAATACGGTCCCTTTTCACCATCAAAGACGAAATCTGTAGAAATATGAATTAGATGGATATCATTTTTTTTAGCACAAGTAACCAGCGTTTCAACTGCATTTACATTGATTAGATCACATTTATCTTTTTGCTTTTCACAATCATCAACATTGGTCATGGCAGCACAGTTAATAATATAATGTGGTTGATACTTATTTATAATTGCTGTGATATCTTCTGCAATTGTAATGTCAATATTATAATACGTATAATTCTTAGCCGTATTATTTCTGTCTTTACCTTTTGAAACTGCAACTACTTCGTAATCGTCAATTTTGGAAAAAATATTGACCAATTTTTGGCCCAACAAACCATTACTTCCGGTAATGAGCACTTTTTTTTTCATTAAAATATTTTATTCAAATTCTTAATTTGTTCCGGACTTCCCAAAACGATCAATTTAGAATTAGAAATCAGTTTGGTATCGGCCTCGGGGTTGATAAGATATTCGTTTTCAGGCGTTTTAAAACCAATAACCGTGCAGCCAGTTTTTCTTCTTAAATCCAGATCCCTAATTGATTTTAATAAAAACTCTTTTGGTAAATTTTCAACAATTATTTCCTCTAAATGGATCGCATTCTCTGAATCGGCCGCTAGTTTGTCTACAAATTCAACAATATCTGGTGTAACTACCAATGAAGCCATATGGTCTCCTCCTAATTTATCCGGCATTATTACATTATCTGCTCCGGCTATTCTTAGCTTACTATCAGATGAATCGTTAGATGCTCTGCTCACTATTGTTAATGATCGATTTAGTTGTCTCGCCGATAGTACCACGTATAAATTATCGGCGTCTGAAGGTAATGCGATTATTAAACTGGCAGCTTTTTTTATCCCGGCTTTTTCAAGTACCTCGTCTTTGGTTGCGTCTCCTTTAATAAAAAGAAAGTTATCTTCTTCAAGCTCGGCTATCCTGTTTTCATCAGATTCAATGATGACCAAGGGCATTTTATATTTTTTTAATTTTAAAACAGCTTGTTTGCCATTTCTACCATATCCACAAACTATTGCGTGATTATTTAGTTTTAGAATTTTTTTTTGCACTTTTTTAAATTTAAGTTTAATTAACAATTCACCACTAGCGATATACTCGGTCAACACTGAAGCGACATAACCAACTATAACAACACTCATCAAAATCAGAAATATGGTAAATATTTTTTCCTGATCATTTAAAGGGTGTACAGTACCGAAACCTACAGTAGTTATAGTTATCATGGTCATATATAAGGCGTTAATAAAAGTGTCGCCTGATAAATACATATAACCAAATACACCCGTCAATATAACCAAAAGGAGTAATAATAAGGCCTTATATAATTTAGATTGAAATACGTTCATGCGTTTTTATAAATCAAATACCGAACTTCGTTTTGTATAAATCATATCTTTTAATTTTAACAAAAAAGCGAGGGTTAAATATATTCCGAACCAAAACCCTAGTGTAACAAAGGAGATATAAATAAAAAATAAGCGCACATTTGTTACTCTTATCCCTAGCCTGTCGGCAAATCTTGAAGAAACATCAAAACCTCTTTTTTCGAAAAAATATCTTATGGAATTTATGATTTTCAATATCTCTAATTTTGATGCAATTTAATGATTTATTAAATAATACTTTATGTTATATGGTTAATTTCTATTAGCAATTAATTACCTTTGTAGCTTGCTATTTTTTTAGGCTAATGCATGATCAGTTTATAGAGGTCCAAGGAGCTCGAGTACATAATTTAAAGAATATTGATGTAAAAATACCCAGGGAAAAACTGGTTGTTATTACGGGATTGAGTGGTAGTGGAAAATCGTCATTGGCTTTTGATACTATTTATGCCGAAGGCCAGCGTAGATATATAGAAACTTTTTCTTCTTATGCACGTCAATTTCTTGGAGGTCTGGAACGGCCGGATGTGGATAAAATTGATGGACTGTCGCCTGTAATTGCCATCGAACAAAAAACAACTAATAAAAGCCCCCGATCTACTGTTGGAACCATTACCGAAGTTTATGATTTTTTAAGACTTTTATATGCACGCGCATCTGACGCCTTTTCATATAATACCGGTGAAAAAATGGTGAGTTATTCTGATGAGCAAATCATTGGGTTGATATTACAGGATTTTGAAAATTGTAAGATTAATATTCTTGCACCAGTAATTAAATCAAGAAAGGGACATTACCGCGAACTTTTTGAACAAATATCCAAACAGGGATTTGTGAAAGTTAGAATTGATGGCGAAATTAGAGATATTGAAAAGGGAATGCGCCTTGATCGTTATAAAACACATGATATTGAAATAGTTATTGATAGGGTTAAAGTTGATAAAGATTCCTACAAGAGGCTGAACGATACCATAAAAACTGCCATGTATCATGGAGATGATACAATCTTGGTTCTCGATAATGAAACTGGCATAACAAGATATTTCAGCAGGAGTTTGATGTGCCCTTCTTCTGGTATTTCTTATCCGCAACCGGAACCCAATTCATTTTCATTCAATTCCCCCAAAGGAGCCTGCGATAATTGTAATGGACTAGGTACTGTAAATGAAGTAAATCTTAAAAAGATCATTCCTAATCCTGATATGTCTATCTTAAATGGAGGCATCGCACCTTTGGGAGAGCAAAAAAGTACCTGGATCTTTAAACAAATTGAATTAATAGCCGAACGCTATAACTTCAAGCTCATTTCCCCAATAAAAAAAATCCCTAAAGAGGCCTTGGATATCATTCTATATGGCGGTAAGGAGAAATTTGAAATCGCCTCCAAACAATTAGGGATTACCAGGAATTATGAAATCGATTTTGAAGGAATTATCAATTTTATTAAACATCAGTTTAACGAGACAAGTTCAATCTCTATTAAAAGATGGGCTTCTTCATATATGGACGAAAATACTTGTTCGGTTTGCAACGGATCCAGACTAAAAATCGATTCATTACATTTTAAAATTCAAAATAAAAATATTGCTGATCTGGCCGAAATGGATATTATTCAATTATCTACTTGGTTTAAAAATTTGAAAAAAAAATTATCTGAAAAGCAAGTTCTTATCGCTTCTGAAATATTGAAAGAAATAGAAACTAGAATTCAATTTCTACTAGATGTAGGTTTAGATTACCTAACCTTAAATCGCAGTTCTAAAACACTTTCGGGTGGGGAAGCACAGCGCATAAGACTGGCAACTCAAATAGGTTCGCAATTGGTTGGGGTATTATATATCTTAGATGAGCCAAGTATAGGCTTACATCAACGTGACAATCAACGATTGATCGAATCTTTACAAAAGTTAAGGGATATTGGAAATTCGGTGATCGTTGTTGAGCACGACAAAGAAATGATAGAAAGAGCTGATTGTGTTATTGATATTGGACCTAAAGCCGGACGACATGGTGGCGAAATTATTAGCAATACAACACCTAAAGAATTATTAAAAAGCCATACGCTTACCGCGGACTATCTTAACGGAACCAAAAATATTGAAGTTCCTAAAAAAAGAAGAAAAGGCAATGGCAAAGAGATTGTACTTACAGGTGCTACTGGAAACAACCTGAAGAATGTATCGGTTACCTTTCCATTGGGTAAAATGATAGGCGTTACCGGCGTTTCGGGAAGTGGTAAATCAACACTTATAAACGAAACCTTATATCCTATTCTCAATCAATATATTTATAGGTCGATTAAAAACCCGATGCCTTATAAATCCATAAAAGGGTTGGAGCATACTGATAAAATAATAGATATAAATCAATCGCCTATTGGCCGAACCCCAAGATCAAATCCGGCAACATATACCGGCGTATTTAGTGAAATAAGAAATTTATTTTCTAAAACTCCAGAGGCCATGATCAGAGGTTATAAACCCGGAAGGTTTTCATTTAATGTGAAAGAAGGTAGATGTGAAACGTGTGAAGGAGGAGGCGTTCGTGTTATCGAAATGAATTTTTTACCCGATGTCTACGTAGAGTGTGAGACCTGTCAAGGCAAGCGATTCGACAGAGAAACCTTAGAAATAAGATATAAAGGCAAATCTATTTCTGATGTTCTGAATATGACGATTGAAGACAGCGTTGTTTTTTTTGAGCATATCCCCAAGATATATAAAAAACTAAAAACTATTAAAGATGTTGGGCTTGGATATATTACCCTTGGACAACAATCTACTACTTTGTCGGGTGGTGAAGCGCAGCGAATAAAACTTGCCACTGAATTATCTAAAAAAGATACGGGCAATACTTTTTATATATTAGACGAGCCCACTACCGGCTTACATTTTGAAGATATTAATGTACTTATGAAGGTACTTAATAAATTGACTGATAAAGGAAATACTGTCCTAATTATAGAACATAATTTGGATGTTATAAAACAAACCGATCATATTATTGATATCGGACCTGAAGGTGGTAAAAAAGGTGGTAAAATCTTATGCACAGGTACACCTGAAGAAATTATAAATGATAAAAAAAGCTACACAGCTAAATTTTTAAAAAAAGAATTAATTTAGCATGCTTATCGCATAAATAAATAACATATGATGAAAGCAATGAACCCTAATGAAGAGCGGAAAATTATAGAAAAGTTCCAACAGAAAACATGGAATGAAATTAAAACCAATGATACCTGGGCCATTTTTAAAATTATGGCCGAATTTGTTGATGGTTATGAAAAACTAAGTAAAATAGGGCCATGTGTAAGTATATTTGGATCTGCTAGAACAAATTCAAATCAGAAATATTACAAACTTGCAGAAAATATTGCCTATGAGTTAACCCAAAATGGATATGGTATCATTACAGGAGGTGGTCCTGGTATTATGGAGGCTGGTAATAAAGGCGCTAAAAGAGGTAAGGGAATTTCTGTTGGGTTAAATATAGAATTACCTTTTGAACAATTTGACAATGAATTTATCGATAGAGACAAAAACTTATTGTTTGACTACTTTTTTGTTCGTAAAGTGATGTTTGTTAAATATGCGCAGGGATTTGTTGTTATGCCGGGTGGATTTGGAACACTGGATGAGCTTTTTGAAGCAATGACACTAATTCAAACGAAGAAAATTGGCAAATTTCCTATAATACTAGTTGGAAAAGATTTTTGGAATGGACTCTTTGACTGGGTAAAAGAAGTGCTCATAAAAAAATACAAAAATGTTAGTCCAGAAGATATGGATCTTATTAGTATTGTAGATAATGAAAAAGAAGTTGTTGATATTTTAAATGATTTCTATCAAAAATATAGCTTAAGTCCGAATTTCTAGAAGCTAATAGAAATGCTGAGGCTGAAGAATAATTTAGCAGCTATTTTATTAATGTACTATAATATTCTTGATTTACTGGAAGGACCACCTGCAAATCGTGTTGGTTTATTAAAGAGTATTATTGATATTTACCAGCCAAACCATTTAATGTTTTGTGGATTACAATCTGAAGAAAGTACAAGAGGTGTTTTGAATACCCCATTGAGAACTAATATCTTCAAGCATATGAGAGCCGATATCGTTTCATAACAAATAATCCTGGTATTATTTATAAAATTATAATTGAAAACTGTTAACTACATCATCATAATTTTCATGCTTTCAACAGTCGTTGCAAAGGCACAAAATGATTTTATAAAAATTGATGCTGAATTAAATTTTTTAAAAAAGGAAATTCAGATTCAACAGGAAATTATCTATCACAATAAAACTGAAATTGTTTTAGACACTTTATACTTCCACAATTGGCCAAATAGCTATCGCGACAGGCATACCCCATTGTCAAAAAGATTGATTGAAGATTATGATAAGAGTCTCTATTTTGCAAGAATTGATAAACGGGGAAATTCTAAAATAAATGGAATATCCAGTAATTATGAATCGACCAAATGGGAATCGGATAGTAATTCTCCAGATATCCTAAAGGTCATCCTCAATAAGTCGCTAAGCCCCAAGGATTCTGTAGTTATATCCTTTACTTATGTCGTTAAAGTACCTGAATACATGTTCACCGGCTACGGTAGAAACGCGAATAATTACAACTTACGCTATTGGTATATAACACCTGTTGTACATCATAAAAAGTGGCAACTTATGAGTAATCTTAATATGGACGATCTCTATATGTCCCCAAGTGATTATGAAGTTAATTTTTCGGTACCTGAAGGAATAAATTTAAATACTGATCTAAGTGTTACTCAAACCAAAAGATCACCATACACCATATATCATTTAAAAGGCAACTCCCGGGTAGACTTAGAGTTAAATATAAATGTTCTAAACGATTTTAAACATTTTAATACTATACCCGTAAAAATTATTACCAACCTTGATGGTACAATCCTGAGTGATCAGTTAAAAACTGATATCATTAACCGGGAGCTGGCTTTTATAGAGAAGTACTTAGGGGCTTTTCCTAATGAAAAGTTATTGGTAAATAGGATCTCTTATGATAAAAATCCCATTTATGGTTTAAACCAATTACCTAAAATGTTCAATCCGTTTTCAGGAACTTTCGAATGGGATATTAAAATGTTTAAGGTACTTACCAGGAAATACTTAGAAAATACTTTATTAGTAAATAGAAGAACTGATGGTTGGATCATAGATGGAATTCAGACCTTCCTCATGATAAAATACGTCGAACAATATTATCCTGAAATTAAAGCAATGGGTAATATCTCAAAAATATGGGGAATTAGAAGTTTCACGATCGCAAAGTTGGATTTTAATGATAAATATCCATTTGTATATCAGTTTGCAGCCCGTAGAAATTATGATCAGGCACTTACGACAAGGGCTGATTCGCTTTCAAATTTCAACCGGAAAATTGTAAACAAATATAAGGCCGGGTTAGGGCTACAGTATTTAGATAAATATTTAAACGATAGTGTTGTAACTAAGAGCATTAAGGAATATTACTCAAAAAATGTTTTAAAAGAAGCTCATAGTGAATCTTTTGAGAAATTAATTGAAGAAAAAACAGACAAAGATGTTGGATGGTTCTTCGGTGATTATCTTCAATCAAAGAAAAAAATCGATTATACCATAAAAAAAGTAATACAAGATGAAGACTCGGTCACTGTTATCATAAAAAACAAAAGGAATTTCACAGCGCCAGTCGCCCTTTATGGTGTAAATGATAAAGAGATCACGTTTACAAAATGGATTGCTGGTATAGATTCGACAGCATCCATAACTATTCCAAAAGGAAATTATAAAAGACTCTCTTTAAATTACGAATACCTCTATCCTGAGCTTAATTTAAGGGATAATTGGAAAAATCTCAGTGGGATCTTTAATAGACCAATTCAATTTAGATTTTTTAAAGACGTCGAAGACCCATACTATAATCAAATATTTTATAATGTGAATTTTAATTATAATTATTACGACGGCCTTCTCTTTGCTACACATATCTATAATGAATCTCTATTCAAAAAAAAATGGTTATATAAAATAACACCCACCTATGGGTTTAAAAGTAATTCCATTACCGGATCTTTTAAATTTGTGTATCAATATATTCCTGAAGAAACTTCTATTTATAGATATACGGCAGGAATTGCGGGCAGCTCTTTTCATTATGCACCCGATCTAACCTATAAAAGGCTATCCCCTTTTATCAATGTAGAGTTCAAAAGAAATAGTTTGCGGGATGTTGGCGGTAAAGCAATTTCTGCAAGGTATGTTATGGTTGACAGGGAAACAGAACCCGGTTCAATACCTCTGGAATCTGATAAATATAAAATATTGAATTTAAGTTATGTCTACGGTAAACCGGATATCATTAAAGATTTGAGATATGATATCGATCTGCAGCTTGCTAATAGTTTCAGTAAGTTTTCCGTCGACTTTAGGTACCGTAAGCTCACTGATGCCGACAGGCAATATGATTTTAGGGCATTCTTTGGGACCTTTTTAAGCAATAATACCGAAGATAATTTTTTTAGTTTTTCTTTAGACAGGCCTTCGGATTATTTATTCGATTATGATTTCTTAGGCAGGTCTGAAACAACAGGCTTCTTTAGCCAGCAGATCATCATTGCTGAAGGTGGATTTAAATCTAAGTTTGAAAACCCATTTGCCAATAAATGGATGTTTACTACCAATGGCAGTATTGGATTATGGAGGTGGATCGAAGCTTACGCCGATGCCGGATTCTATAAAAATAGTGGGTTTGATCCGATCTTTAGATATGATAGTGGCATTAGGCTTAATTTTGTACATAATATTCTTGAGATTTACTTTCCACTGCAATCAAGCCTAGGGTTTGAACCATCACTTCCCAATTATGGATCTAAAATTAGGTTTGTCTTAACAGTTAGCCCTCAAAGGATTATCAGTTTTGTGAGAAGAGGCTTTTTCTGATCCCTTTTTTTTAACTTTTAATTCTGCCTTATAAATCGTACTTTTGCAACTTGCAAAATCACCATATATGTCGGAAAAAATAGCAGCTACAGATCATAAATTGTCATATCAAGAGTTCAAAAAAGAAATCTTGAATGATTATAAAATAGCTGTTATAAGCAGGGAATGCAGTTTATTAGGGCGTCGCGAAGTACTTACAGGCAAAGCTAAATTCGGCATTTTTGGAGATGGTAAGGAGGTGCCTCAATTAGCGATGGCCAAAGCTTTTAGGAAAGGTGACTGGCGATCGGGTTATTACCGCGATCAGACCTTTATGATGGCCATCAATGAATTAACACCCGAGCAATTTTTTGCCGGATTATATGCTCATGCGGATATCGATAAAGAACCTTATGCTGCAGGACGGCAAATGGGAGGCCATTTTGCTACACACACTTTAAATGAAGATGGATCATGGAAAAATCAACTTGATCATAAAAATGTAAGTGCAGATCTTTCACCTACAGCATCTCAAATGCCAAGGTTATTAGGTCTTGCTCAGGCTTCAAAAATTTATCGGAACTTGGATGCCTTGAAAAATGCCAAACATTTTTCTGATAATGGCAATGAAATTGCCTGGGGTACTATTGGTAATGCCAGTACTTCAGAAGGACATTTTTTTGAAACCTTCAACGCTGGTGGCGTGATGCAAGTTCCTATGGTCATTAGTGTTTGGGATGATGGATATGGTATTTCTGTTCCCTCTAAATTTCAAACAACTAAAGAAAGCATTTCAGAAATATTAAAAGGCTTTCAGCGGAATGAAGACAATGAAGGATATGAAATTTTTGTTGTTAATGGTTGGGATTATTCAAAATTGATTGATGTTTATAATCAGGCTGCAACTGTTGCCAGAACAGAACACGTTCCGGTTTTAATCCATGTAAAAGAACTAACTCAGCCGCAAGGTCATTCTACATCGGGGTCACACGAAAGATATAAAAGTGAAGAACGATTAAACTGGGAAGCCGAAAATGATTGTATCGATAAAATGCAAGAATGGATTGTTAGTATTTTTGAAAATGAAGAAGAACTAATAGAAATAAAAAAAGAGGCAAAAAAAGAAGTAAACGCAGCTAAACGTAAGGCCTGGAATGATTATTTAAGCGCTATTATTGAAGCACAACATGAAGTTTTAAATCTATTAAGTGCTGTTGCGCAAAAAAGTGACCAAAAACCATTTATTTTAAAATTAAAAAATGATTTGGAAGTCATTAAAGATCCATCAAAAAAAGATGTATTGTCAACCGCCAGACGTGCTTTGGTATTTCTGAGAAATGAAAATAACAATGAAAAATCACATTTAATTAATTGGGTAAATAAATATTCGATACAAGAGAATAATACTTATAGTTCACATTTATATAGCGAACTGAAAAATAATGCCTTAACAGTTAAAGAGGTAAAACCAAACTATAATGAAGATGCTGAGTTAGTAGATGCAAGAGTTATTCTTAGAAATAATTTTGACAAACTATTATCTAATTATCCAGAAATATTAATTTTTGGTGAAGATGCCGGAAATATTGGTGATGTTAACCAAGGGCTAGAAGGATTACAAGAGAAATATGGCGTTCTGAGAGTTGCAGACACCGGGATAAGGGAAGCAACCATTATTGGGCAAGGGATTGGATTGGCCATGCGTGGATTAAGGCCTATTTCAGAAATTCAATATTTAGATTATTTGTTATACGGTTTACAAATATTGAGTGATGATTTATCTACTTTACGATATAGGACTTTTGGTATGCAAAAAGCGCCTCTAATTGTTAGAACCAGAGGACACCGCTTAGAAGGAATTTGGCATTCGGGATCACATATGGGAGCTATTATTCATTTATTAAGAGGAATGTATGTGTTAACCCCGAGAAATATGACAAAAGCTGCAGGTTTTTATAATACGTTGTTGAAGACAGATGAACCTGCTCTAGTTGTTGAAAATTTAAATGGTTACCGATTAAAAGAAAAATTACCTAATAATATTGGAGAATTTACAACACCAATTGGCCTAGTAGAAACAATTAAACAAGGTAACGATATAACAATTGTTTCCTACGGGTCTACCTTGAAATTGGTTGAAGAAGCCTCTAGAGAACTTACACAAGTTGATATTGATGTCGAGATCATCGATGCACAAAGCCTTCTGCCCTTTGATATAAATTGCGATGTTTTAAAAAGTATAGAAAAAACGAATAGACTAATAGTTATTGACGAAGATGTACCTGGCGGAGCTTCAGCATATATCTTAAATGATATTTTAAATAGGCAAAACGCCTTCGAATATTTAGACAGCAAACCAAAAACGATTACTTCTAAGAACCATAGAGCGGCTTACGGTACTGATGGCGATTATTTTTCTAAACCATCAATTGAGGACATTTTTGAGGGAATCTATGAAATGATGCATGAAGTAAATCCGGAAAAGTATAAAAAGCTATATTAATGATTTTTCTTTTTAGCTTTCATGTTTAGAAGTATTTATTTACTTTTGAATTCTGAAATTATAACTCTAAATTTTACAAAATGAAATTATCAAAAGTATTAATCTCATTTCTCCCTATATTTTTTTTATCGATTACAGTCTCTGCACAGGAAACCGAAAAGGAAGGTTCTTTGAATAGTGGCACAATTGAAAGCCAATTTGAATATTTGTACAAAAAATCGGGCAGATATGAAGATTATAGGGTTATAAAGATCAGTCAATTACTGAAATTCCGAAATAATGTTTATGACACGCTAAAGCTCGATAGACAGAAATATTTAGACAGTCAGAATTTAATTGCAAAACAAAAAAGCAATATTGATTCTCTAAACCAAATACTTGAAGCAACCAATGAAAATTTGACTTCAGTTACCAAAGAAAAAGATAGTATTAAACTTTTTGGTATGCAATTGAGCAAGGGAGGTTATAATACATTACTTTGGAGCATCATTGCTGCTCTTACAGCACTATTAGCATTGTTCATTACCCGTTTTAAAAGCAGTAACGCGATCACCATTGAGGCGAAAAATGCTAAAGCCGAAATTGAAGAAGAATATGAGGAACACAGGCAAAGGGCATTGGAAAGAGAACAAAAACTTAGAAGAGAATTACAGGACGAATTGAATAAGCAAAAATACGCCAAGCAGGCAGCTTCAAAAAAGAGTACTAAGTAATAATTATTGTTGGACTTCGTAAATTGAAGCATGTTATCCTATTCATTTTTAAAAATTTAACATATTGCTGCGCAATAATTTTGTGCCTTTTTTAGTTATTTAATTTCCGACGTTCTCGGATTGCTCTGAAATTTGAATTTTTTAATAGGGTATTATTAATTTTTTTATGTTTAGAAGATTACTTTTTTTAACAACTATATTCTTTTTGATTTTTCCAACCTATGCGGGGAAATCTATAGTTCATGTTAAAGAAAATAATCATGCCAAACGGCTATTATCAAATAATTCTTTTACGTCTTACTCATCCATTTTATATAATAAACTTAATGATCATACCTTAAGTTTTGAGGCTTTTAAATTTGGTTTAAAAGGCTATTTGAAGCTTCAGAATGAACATCAATTAAAAAATTCAAAATACCTTACCATTATTGATATGAGCAGTTCATCAAATACTGAACGGTTTTTTATCATTAACATGGATACGCAACAAATTGAACATAAGAGTTTAGTTGCTCATGGGAGAAACTCAGGTTTGGAATATGCAAAAAAATTCTCTAACATTAAAAGTAGTCACCAAACAAGTATAGGTTTTTATAAGACTGCCGAAACCTACGTAGGTAAACACGGAGTTTCACTACGATTGGATGGACTGGAATATTCAAATAGTAAAGCCAGAGAAAGGGCTATTGTAATTCATGCAGCAGACTATGCCACAGAAAATTTCATTTCCAAAAATGGAAGGCTTGGAAGAAGTTATGGCTGTCCATCACTTCCAACGGAAGGATATGAAAAAGTAATTGAAAAAATTAAAGAAGGAAGCTGTTTGTTTATCTATTTTCCTGAAAAAACGTATCTAACCAAATCAAAGTTAGCGAACACTGCTGATCCTATTGTCTCTTTCAATAGTTAATTGATAGATCAATTTTTTATCAAGACCATAAACATCATCATAAAAAGTTAAATTACCCAAACTGTTAGAAGTAACAGAATTGTAATATATATAAATCGGTAATTTATTATTTAAAGCCATTGGTTTTTCTTTTTGTCTCTTGATATAGTAATGAATGCTATCCAAATTATATATATTATTATCTTTCTCTAGTATATATTCAGCCAATTCCAAGGCCTTCTGCACACGAATACAACCATGGCTATAAGCTCTGGTTTCAAAATCGAAATAATATTTAGTAGGCGTGTCGTGTAAATAAATGGCATGCTTATTTGGAAATATAAACTTTACCAATCCCAAAGCATTTGAAGTCCCCCCTTTTTGCCGAATAAAATAATTAAAATTATACTCGTTAACTTTTCGCCAATCAATAGAATTTGGATCTACTTGCTCCCTCTTATTTGTCAATACCTCATAGTTATTCCGTTTTAAATAGGCAGTGTCTTTTTTTGCTTTTACTAATATTTCTTGCACTGATATTTTTCTGGGTACATGCCAGTAAGGGTACGCTATTATATATTCTAAAGTATCTATGATCTCAGGCGTTTGATTTCTATATTTGCCCACAACAACTTTGTGTGTTCTTATTAATTCTTTACCCTGAAATAGTTGCAGTTGATATGACGGAATATTAACGTATAGGTAATTGGCACTCCAATCATCTCTCCATTTCCATTTTTCAAGGTTGGCCACTATTCGTTGATAGTATTCATAAGGGCTTACTGACAATGCTTTTGCCGTGTTTTGTCCGATCAGCATATCTGGTTTTAATCCGTGATCTGTTTGAAATTTTTCCAACGCTGAAAGATAATCAGATTCGCGATTTCTTTTCTGCAAATACCCATGTAATACCAGTGCTTTTGTAGCCTGTTTAATGGCTTCTAAGGAATCTTTTCTGAAATTTGGTACCTCTATATTTTCTGTAGATAAACTAGACTCCCTGATGAATTTTTCCAATCCCTTTTGCAGGTTGTGATATTGAATATGATTCGGCTGTAAACTCAAAAGCTTTGTCAAAATACTATCCTTTTTATGGGCTTCTTGTAAATAGGTCGGCAGATCTACCTTAAATTTTTTTCTTGGAAGTCCTGTAATACTATCTATAGATCGTATCGTGCCATAATTTAAATGCATACCAAATAGCATATAATTATAACTTAATAAAATATCCAACCTTGAGGCCAATGCATATTTATCTTCTTTCGAAATAATTTTTTCGAGATCTTCTTTGATTTCTCTTAATAAATTTATCGAATAAGTTCTGCTATCCAAACCTAATTTTTGAGCGTTTGATAGTTGATCTATAAGTTGATTGGCATTAACTGAAAGTTCAATGGAATCGTTTATCCATATCATTGAAAAATCATTATTCTTATAAAAAGACTGTATCCATCGTAAACTATCCAGATCAACCTCATCCATTATCGATGAAACTGTGGTAAAATAATTGTTGTTAAAGTATTTGAGTAACTCTGCCTTATAATTCTTCTGTAGCACTACGACTGGTTCTTTTTTTTCACCAGCGCACGCAATAAGAAAATATGCGATCATTATAATTAGGAGAGTATTCTTCATAGCCATTATAATGATTCAAAAATCGAACCATTTAACATAAATGTATAAAAATAGATATAAAAAAGCTACCTATTAGGTAGCTTTTTTATAGTTATTAAGGCTAAGATATTCTAATATAACACATCTAAGGCGACCTTATCATTATTATTGAAAGAATCTGCCGGGCCACATGACTGCATTAATGAAGTTGCGTCAGAACCTGTGGGTGTACCGGCTATGTGAATTGCCCCTACACGCGCACTTCCTTCGTTGACATTTTGACCACAACTTTCCCTGGTCATATAATCTGTATGTCTAAGCCCAATACAATGCCCCACTTCATGAGCCATTGTGCCAGTAACATCAGATAAGGATGGGTTCAATAATTCAAACCATCTACTATTAATTCCGAAACCTTTAGCCGGATCACCTTTTCTTGTCGGAAATCCTGCTGCTCTGCCTAAAGTTATATAACCTCCTGACTCCAATTCATAGAATTCAGAAACTTCAATAGTGGCCTTATTCTTTCCTTTGCCACCAAATGGCACTCGTTGAAAAGTTAGAAGTAAATTCTCACTATTATACATGTTTATCATACCGTCTAATGCAGCAGATCCTAAAGATCCTAGATCCGGGTCAACACTTACTGTAATCACTCTTGGCAACTTAGTTACAAGATTGGTAGTGCGATACTGCTTAGTGAATTGGCCTGCCTCTTGAGCCATTTCTTCGATTTGATTAATGGTAAAAAACATATCCTCAACTGCCACACCATATTCTCCCATAAACGTCGTTAGAAAAGCGTTTTCCGTATTAAAATGAGCAGCCTGTAATTTTAGAATAATTTCATCAGGTATGTCACCACTCATATTTATTTCGTCTTCTGAAGAACTACATGAAACAAAAAATAAAATGACAAGCGTCAATAATGATAAAATGTTACTTTTTTTCATAAATGTTAATTTTAAGTTAAAATAATGCCGAATATAAAAATATTTATAAAAAATACATTGGATAAATTACATTTTTTTTGTTTTAACTAACAATTAATCAATAAATGATTCCCGATGTTACATTGTAGACATTTCTGTTTCGAACAATATGCCTTTTTTAATTGAAGTAAAGATTGTGTCTGAAAAGCATTATGAGTGCTTAGGCCAATTTCATTAAATTTATCAATGATCGAATTCTTTTCAGGTTTTATTTGTCTAACCGTTTCTAATAATACTTCCTCATTTAATTTATTCATTTGTCTTAAATAAATAAATTTAAAAGGAATAATGGTATTGATCAGCAACAGGTCGATAAATGATTTTGTTAACGTTTTATTACTCTTTTTCGAAGTGGATGTAAAAGAATAATGGTCTTTCCAAAATGGTGAAACTTGAATACTGAAAAGCTTATAAAAATCACCCAATTCATTGATTTTGAGTATTTGTGAAAACAAATTTTCTTTCTGATTGTATAAAGCCGCTAACTGGGCAATTCTAATCGTAGGAAAATTATTAGGCCGTAAACGAAAAAATTGGAATCGCGAATTGCTTACAGGACTTAAATTGAATTTTGATTGTAAATACTCATATTCATTCTGCAATTTCTGGTAATATCCATTTTCAATCGATTCAATTAATAATCCCGCTTGGCCAAAAATTAATGCCTCTAAACTTTCAAGATCATTTCTTTGTTTTCTTATGATACTAAAATTAAGGCGAGCTGCTAACTCGAAAAAAGCCTCACTATTAATTTTTAATCCGAAATTTTTAGCGAGCAATTTAAATAATACTGCTTCCCAATCATTGTTCGAACTTTTTAATAAATCTGTTATAAAGGTTGACTTTTCTTCTAATCTTTCGATATATAATCTGTCGAACCAATTATTTAACAAAAAATCATCTGTGGAAGCAATATCGTTTTCACAATTGATCCACTTTTTGGATTTTGAAAACAATTTCTGATAGTTCTTTAAAACATCTGCATTGATAAAGTTTTTTAATTCTAAAGTTGGTAATAGGCCGGAATTTTTAGTATGAATATCTACGTCATTTTCCCATACAACATGTAAAATAATATTATCATAATTCTTATCTTTTTCATGCCCATGGAGATACCAATCGCTCGATCTTACATGAATTTCTACGTTTCCGGCCCAGCGTTGGCCATCAATTTTCAATTGTGCATTAAAAAAATCCGGTCCACTATGATGATTATGTTCACCACTTTTAATAAGTTCTACACGTTCATTATCCGTAGTCTTTAATTCATGTAGAGCGAATAGTTTATGCTTCCATAAATAATGTAGAAAATCCTCCTTCATATTATTTAAATCCTATAGCTGAAAAGATTGAAGTTAAAAGTTATCGAATTGCACTTATCACATCGTATTTGGTGATAATTTGAAAGTGACCATTTTCCAAATCGACCAACACCGCCTTATTATCCTTATTGATGAGTTTAGATATTTTATCGATAGATGTATTCTTTTTTACGATTGGAAATCCTTGTCGCATCACCTCTTTAATAGGCCTATCAGCAATATTCTTATTTTCAAAATATAACTTAAACAAATCACTTTCATCTACCGAACCCACAAAACCATTACTATCTTCCACAGGAATTTGAGAAATATCATACTGGCGCATCCTGTCGATAGCATGAGAAACCAATTCTTCGGTCTTAGCACTAATTAAAGGCTCATTTATACGGTTTCTTATTAAATCTAAGGCAACGGTAATTTCTTCTTCTAAAAATCCTCTCTCGCGCATCCAATCATCATTAAATATTTTAGCTATGTATCTACTGCCGTGATCATGGAATAGCACAACAACCACATCATCTTTTTTGAAGTGCTTTTTTAGTTGTAAAAGACCCTTAATTGCCGATCCTGCCGAATTCCCAACAAAAATCCCCTCTTCCTTGGCAAGTTTGCGTGTATAAACTGCGGCATCCTTATCGGTTACTTTCGTGAACCCGTCAATGATATCAAAATCTACGTTTTTTGGCAATATATCTTCCCCTATACCTTCGGTGATATAAGGATAGATCTCATTCTGATCGAAAATTCCAGTTTCATGATATTTTTTAAAAACAGAACCATAGGTGTCAACCCCCCAAATTTTAATATTCGGATTTTTCTCTTTCAAAAATTTTCCAACCCCTGAGATCGTTCCGCCAGTTCCAACGCCTACGACAAAATGGGTAATTTTACCATCAGTTTGTTCCCAAATTTCCGGACCTGTTTGTTCGTAATGAGCTTGTGTATTAGATAAATTATCATATTGATTTACATACCAGGAATTTGGTGTTTCACTGGCCAATCTTTTTGATACCGAATAATAAGAACGGGGATCTTCTGGACCAACATTCGTAGGGCAAACTACCACTTCGGCTCCTACAGCTCTTAGAATATCCATCTTCTCTTTTGATTGCTTATCGCTAATCACACATATTAATTTATAGCCTTTAACAATCGCAGCCAAAGCCAAACCCATTCCGGTATTTCCAGAAGTACCTTCAATGATAGTTCCGCCGGGTTTTAATTGGCCATCGGCTTCTGCATCTTGAATCATTTTTACCGCCATTCTGTCCTTAACAGAATTTCCAGGATTAAAAGTTTCTATTTTTGCCAATACCAAAGCTTCGATATCTTCTATGGTTTTATTTAATTTAACAAGTGGAGTATTGCCAATAGTTTCTAGAATATTCTCTGCGTATCTCATTTATTTCAATTTCTTTTCGCAAAAATAGGGAATGGAGATAAGAAAACATGACCTCAGTTAAACATTTCAGGAAAAGTGTCTTTGACGGATTTTTTAAGTAGGTGTAATCGCACGGTTGAGCGCAAAAATCCTAATCCATAACCATAGAACATTACTAATGTTGCCATAACACTTTTAAATGCAATTATTAAATGCTTATTCTTATAAAGAGAATTCATAAAAATTAGCATAAGATAGGCCAACAAGAATATGATAAGTATCTTAATGCTAAAGAATAAGGATATGATGGCTATATCTATAAACAAAATAAAAATGGTTGGGAACCAATAAGTTATTTTAGATGTACCGGGGTGTAACTTATTTAGAATAGGCCTTGCCGCACCAAAATTATAGGTTTGATTAAAAAAACTTTGCCAGCTAACTCTTCTTTTATGATAGACAAAAGCATTTTCAATAAATTGTGTTTTAAATCCTTTTTCCCATAATCGGAATGCAAGATCAATATCTTCTCCATAATTCAGGTCTCCAAATCCCTTGGTCTCAATAAAAGCTTTCTTCGAAAGCCCCATATTAAAACTTCTGGGCTGAAAGTTATTCTTTGTGTTTTTATTCCCTCGAATACCTCCGGTAGTCAATACTGAGGTCATGGCATAACTTATTGCATGTTGGGATGTACTGAAAGATTCATGTGCTGCATCTGCCCCACCAAAAGCATCGGTATAATTGCTATTTAAGGC
>CBDUPN010000031.1:0-19207 GCA_965369125.1 uncultured Aureibaculum sp.
GTGCCGTCATCATCAGAACCATCATCACCACCACTTCCATTACAAGCATCAAGAGCCATTTGCAAAGTTCCTTCTAATTGTTCGGTGCTTTCTATGGTAGTATCAACACCTTCAGCATCCGTTAAGATTACCGGAAAGAAAATATAATATTGATTTGTGGTACCAATTGTATTAAAAAATTCGAGCAATTCCTCATCACTATTTACCTCTACTTGCCTGGCAGTTGGATCATCTCCATAATATGCGTAAAATGTTATTGGATAAATAAAACCTGTACATTCTACGTCGGAAATACTTGAGCTTTTGGTTATATCAGCATTATCATTAATAACCTGTAGCATCAGTTTGGTTATATTAGAATCTATATTAAACAAAGCTTCGCGATTGTTCATGATATCTTCATCAGCCATCTGGCAGTAAGATAAAAACATAAGTGGCAGTAATAAAAGCAATCTAAAAATGCGTTTTCCGATTTGGTTTCTTTTTGTTCCCACAGTTTAATTTTTTAAAATTAGAAATTTCTTTTTTGCATTTAATTCCTAATGAATTAATAGTTAGAACGGTGTTTCTGGCACACGTATACATATATAACAATTCAACCTTTGAATCTCCTAGCTTTTTGTATTGTAAAAATTGAAAAGTTTCATCAAGTCCATTCCAGACAATGATATTCATCATTTTATTTTATAACCAAATATCATAGCTTTGATTGGTTATCACTTAAAATATAAGATGATAAAACTATTTAAAATACCCAATAGCCTCAAGAACTTTTTTATTGAAACGGGAGAGTTAGCACTTTTTGCAGGTAGATTTTTTAGAGAAGTCTTTACAAGGCCTTTCGAATTTAAGGAATTACTGAGGCAAGGGTATAATATGGGTAACCGTTCCTTACTATTGGTAGGCGTCACCGGTTTTATACTTGGGCTGGTATTCACACTTCAATCTCGGCCTACTTTAATGGAATTTGGCGCGGAATCCTGGATGCCTTCAATGGTAAGTATATCTATTGTTCGTGAAATTGGCCCGGTGATCATAGCCTTAATTTGTGCAGGCCGTATCAGTTCTGGTATCGGAGCCGAATTAGGATCTATGCGTGTTACTGAACAAATTGATGCCATGGAAGTATCGGGCACCAATCCTTTTAAATATTTAGTGGTAACTCGCATTTTGGCTGCTACCTTAATGATACCATTACTTATTATTTTAGGAGATGCTATAGCCCTATTCGGCTCTGCCCTGGTTGAAAATTTAAAAGGTGATGTTTCCTTTCAACTATACTTTAATAAAGTATTTAATTCATTGGAATTTTCGGATCTGATTCCTGCTACCATTAAATCCTTTTTCTTTGGTTTTGCCATTGGATTGGTAGGTTGTTTTAAAGGTTATAACTGTAAAAAAGGAACAGTTGGAGTTGGTGAAGCATCAAATTCTGCCGTAGTTTATACTTCTATGTTATTATTTATTATTGATTTTATTGCTGTCTTTGTTTCTGATATCTTTTTTGAAATATAACTATGAATGAGTCGAATAACATATCGCCGGTATTAAGAATTCAAAACTTAAAAAAAAGTTTTGGTGATAATCATGTGCTGAATGGTTTTTCTATGGAACTTTTTCAAAGTGAAAACTTGGTGATCATGGGGAAATCGGGTTCAGGAAAATCGGTTATGATCAAATGTTTGGTAGGACTTATGCAGCCCGATAATGGCAACATTGAGATCATGGGAAAAGACATCTCGCTACTTTCACAAAATGATCTGAATGATCTCCGCACCGAGATAGGATTCTTATTTCAGGGAAGTGCATTATATGATTCTATGACCGTTCGTGAAAATTTAGAATTTCCACTGCGTAAGCACAAGCATAAGTTCAAAAATAATGACAAAGAAGCTATGGTTAAGGATTCCTTAGAAAGTGTAGGCCTCATTGAGGCCATAGACTTGCTTCCTGAGGAATTGTCGGGTGGCATGAAGCGCAGGGTGGCCCTGGCCAGGGCAATCATCATGCGGCCCAAAATAATTATATATGACGAGCCCACCACGGGTCTTGACCCCATAACAGCCAAGGAGATCATAAATTTAATGAGAGAAATTCAAGAAAAATATGGTACATCCGCTCTCATCATTACCCACGATGTAGACTGCGCCCGGGTAATCTCTAACAGGATGATTTTATTAATAGACGGCATAAATTATGCCGAAGGAACTTTCGAAGAATTGTCTACTTCAACAGATAAGAAGATTCAAGAATTTTTTAAATAGATTGGTTATGAAAAAATCGAACATACAAAAATTTAATCTCGGTTTATTGATCGTTGTTAGCACGATCATCTTAATAATTGCTCTTTATTTTATTGGTAACAGGCAAAATCTTTTTGGCAAAACTTTTAGGATAAGTGCTGTGTTTAATAATGTAAATGGGTTAATTCTGGGGAATAATGTAAGATATTCGGGAATTAATGTGGGTACGGTTAAACATATCACCATGGTCAATGATACTACCATTTGCGTAGATATGATCATTGAAGAAAAAATTCTACAACACTTAAAAAAGAATGCTGTTGCTACCATTGGCTCAGATGGCCTGGTGGGAAGCATGGTTATTAATATTTTACCGGATAAGAATATTTCGGAACCCCTAATGCCGGGTGATACCATAAGGTCATTCAGTAAAATATCTACCAACGATATGTTAACTACCTTAAATACTACCAATGAAAATGCAGCCATCCTTACGAATGACCTGCTGGAAATAACTACAGCGATCAATGAAGGTGAAGGTACACTGGGTCTTCTGATCAAAGATCCCGAAATGGCCTCAAATGTTAAGAATACAATTCATAACCTAAAAAAGGCAAGTGCAAGTGCATCTACTACTCTTCAAGAACTTCAAAAAATTGTAAGCAAGGTGAATTATGATGAGAGCTTGGCATCTGTATTTTTAAGTGATTCTATTTCGGCTCAACAAATAAAAAACACCATAGAAAATTTCCATCGATCGAGTAATGGGATCGATTCGGTGCTTATTAATTTAAATGATGTCATTCTGGAAATAAAAAATGGTAATGGTACTTTAGATTATATGGTAAACGACACGCTCTTGGTTAAAAATATTGAAGAAACCATCAATAACATAAAAGATGGAAGCGTGAAATTAAACGAAAATCTTGAAGCTCTAAAACATAATTTTCTATTTAGAGGATATTTTAAAAAATTAGAACGTCAAAAACGAAAAGCTGAAAAAAACAATAACTAAAGTTGTTTATCATAAAGTGAAATTATTAGTTCCTGCGCGCTTCTTTATAATGTTCAAATATCTGCTTTAAGCCCTCTAAATAGTCCTGCATGATCTTACTATCGATTTCGGGATTTGCCATATTGGGTATGGTAATGGGTTCTTCATCTAAAAATCGATAGAGTTCAGGGTACTTACTTTCAATAGTATAAATAAGTTGGGTAATTTCTTTCTGTATATTTTTTAATCCATCCATATCCTAATATTTAACTCTCGAATTTCAGTAGATTTTATTACGCCTAATGATATATATCATTGCATAAACTAAAGTTAATAATTTACTTTATATAATCAAATTTTAAGTTATGAAAGTCAGTTATAAACGTTTATTACATCTCGTCATAATTATAGGCTTAATGCTTAGTAGTTGCGGACCGGTGGTTTTCACATCAAGGCCTCATACCCCTCCACCACCCTGGTTTTATCCACATCGGGTAGAAAGTGTTCGATATGTTTACTTTCCAGAACACATGATTTATTATGATCTCTCCTTAAGAACCTATATTTATCTTGATAATGGTGTCTGGATAAGCGCAGCCGTTTTACCACGACGGTTCAACGGTGTAAATTTAAGACGAAGCAGAACGGTAAGAATTAGAGATTATCATGGTGATGATATCAGAAGATATCACAAAGAAAGTAATAATTCGAACAGAAGAAGCAGTTCATCTAGAAGGAATAATTAGTTAATAATACTATAAAAAATGAATATCGGTCTGGTCCTTTCTGGAGGAGGCATAAAAGGCGTTGCCCATATTGGCGCCATTAAAGCCTTAGAAGAGCATGGGCTTTACCCTACTCATATTTCAGGTAGTAGTGCAGGTGCTGTCATTGGAGCTTTTTATTCAGCAAAATATACACCCGAAGAAATGCTTGCCTTCTTTAAGGTGACCCCGCTTTTTAATTTCAGCAGGTTCTCATTTAGAAAACCGGGATTTATCGATACCGATAATTTCTATCATGATTTTAAAAAATACTTTCCAGTTGACAATTTTGATGCCTTGCACAAAAAGCTTTTTATCACCACTGTTGATATGCTTAACGGAAAAATTAAGGTTTTTGAAAAAGGTGAGCTAATTCGGG
This sequence comes from uncultured Aureibaculum sp., assembly GCA_965369125.1. Taxonomy (GTDB): domain Bacteria; phylum Bacteroidota; class Bacteroidia; order Flavobacteriales; family Flavobacteriaceae; genus Aureibaculum. The sequence goes on from CBDUPN010000031.1 coordinate 4,381, forward strand.
CTTTTTTAGCATCTGCCGCTTTTCCCGGAATTTTTTCACCGGTTGCCATTGGGGATGGCATGTTTGCCGATGGAGGAATTCTTGATAATTTTCCCGTCGCTCCTTTAAATGGAATTATGGATCAGATCATAGGCGTTTATACCTCTCCTATTCAGATAATTACAGCCGATAAGCTTAGAAATTCATTAAGTGTGTTAGACAGGGCAATTAAAATTAATTTCTCTAGTGGATCTCTTTCAAAATTTTCGGTATGCGATATTTTGATATATCCCGACGATCTTAACAAGTTTAGTTTATTTGACAGGAACCATATAGATGAGATCTATCAAATGGGTTACCTGGCCACGAAAAAGAAATTACTTGAACTCACAAAGGCTAAAATACTTTAATTTTAAATGTTACATAAAAGAATGATCACCGCATTTTTTACACTCGCTCTTGTTGTAATTGTTATTATCCTATTAAGAATCAATTATACCAGTAATTTTGAAGATAAAATCAATACATTATTCTCCAGTATTGAAAATGTACAAACCCATAGTTTTAGTTATTCCCAACTTGAACGATTACCAAAACCCGTTCAAAAATATTTTAAATACACTATCCCTGAAAACCAACCCTATATAAGGAGTGTTAGGTTAAAACATAAAGGATCTTTTAAAACAGCACCAGACAAACCCTGGAAGGATATTATTGGAGAACAATATTTTATAACAACGCATCCCGGATTTCTCTGGAAAGGCAAAATAGGGCCGGTTACAGCACAAGACATGTATATACGTAATAAAGGAAAACTTAGCGTAAGTATCCTTGAAACTTTCACCATCATGAATTCTGAAGGCGAAACCGTCGATCAGGGAGAATTATTGAGATGGTTAGGAGAATCTGTCTGGTTTCCCACTAATTTACTGCCGAATGATCAACTAAAATGGGAACCCATTGATAGTACAAGTGCTAAATTGATTTATAAGCATAATGAACTTTCCATATACTTTATTGTTTCTTTTAGCGATAAAGGAGAGATCATTCAATTAGAAACCAAAAGATATTATAACGGTAAAAATCTTGTAACATGGATCGGACAATGTTCAGACTATAAAAAGATAAATGGATTTATAATTCCCACTGTTATGAGTGCAACCTGGAAGTTAGAAAAAGGTGATCATACCTATGCTAACTTTAAATTAACAGAAATAGATTATGATAATCCTGTAATGTTTAATTAGAATTACTTGCCCAACTCTATAAATGAAATTTCTGGCCGCATCCCCAACCTTCCCGGAAAACCTAACCATCCCAAACCCCTATTTACATTGAGGTATTGACCTTCTTTTTTATATAAACCAGCCCAATGTTCGTATTTATACTTTATCGGACTCCATTTTTTGCTTTTAATGGCAACCCCGGCCTGCATGCCGTGCGTATGACCAGACATAGTTAGGGCAATATCTGTATAGCTCACTATTTCTTCAGTCCAATGTGACGGGTCGTGAGACAATAATACCTTGAATGGTACATCAGTAACTTTTGCCATGGCTTTTTCTAGATCTCCATATTGTTTAAACGGCGGTTTTCCCCAATTTTCTACACCAATAATGGCCATTTTTTCGCCTTTTATCTCAACAATATCGGCTTCATTAAGTAATAATTTAAAATCTATTCTATTATAAAAATGTTTGATCAACTCATGATTGGCTTTTTTAGCTTTTTTAGTACGCCATTCACTGTAATCACCATAATCGTGATTTCCCAACACTGCATATTTTCCCTTTTTTGCCGTTAATTTTTTAAGGACCTTATCCCAGCCTTTTAATTCCCATGCGTGATTATTTACTAGATCTCCGGTAAAAAAGATAAAATCGGGTTCCAAATGGTTGATCATTTCAACAGCTCTAGCTAGAATATGGTATCGAAAATTAAAACTTCCTAAATGCAGGTCAGAAATATGAACAATTTTAAGTCCTTTTAAATTTTCGGGAATAACGATTCGTTTAATTCTAATATGATGAATTTTAAATCTATATAAAGAACGGAAAATGGCATACAGGATCACAGCAAAAGGCAATAATCCGGATAATACACCTAAAACGGGTACAAATAGTAAAGATTCTTCTTCCGAAATAACATAATTGGTAAAATAAACTATAGAAATGATAATGATAAATATGATCTTGGGAATAAAAGAAGATATGGTAAGTCCGGATAACGAAGAAACCAAAAGTTGCTTTCGCCTGGTATCAATATCATCCAGTCTCACTTTTAAGATCATGATAGACGCTATAAGACCAATGGTAAAAAACCAGAATGCTATATAGATAGAGATCTTTATATATGGCGAATTAATAAATTGTGTGATCGAAAATAACCAATAAAAAGCCAGAATGTCAACCAGTAAAATAGCCAAACATAACAGAACAATGGTAAAAAATGAATAAGAACGCATAATATAAACTAAGCATTACGGTCGACCTGATCTTTACTAATTTGAATTCTTTTATCTTTTAAAGCCCAATATATTCCTTTGATATCAGAAACCCATTCGTCGTACATAAATATCATAATGATCTCTTCGATGGTCTCTAAAAAGCCTAAAATGATCATGAAGTAAAACAATATATAATTCGGGCCTAAGAATAATGCCCAAATAATAAAAATACCTTGTATAATGGCAGATAGTTTGGCCAGATAGGTATGGAATGAGGTCGACTTTCCATACTTAGCATAGGCTATCAGCATTTGAATGATGTAAGGGATGAGTGCAATAAGTATGATCAATAAATTTGTTTTGATAAAATCGAATTCAAATCTCAAAAGTCCTAATAATCCTATAACGAATGTTATTTGATCTCCGATAGAGTCTAATTGAGAACCCCTTGCACTTGCTATCTTCAGTTTTCGGGCTAAAAAACCATCGATCATATCGGTACAGTAACTGATGAGCAAAAACCAGGTAAAAAATTCCCGCTCGTCTAGCCATAACAAAATCAATAGAAATGGTGCTGCAAAAATTCTATAAAAAGAGAACCAATCAGCAATATTAAAATTTTTAAAAGTCAGCATGTCTAAATATGAATAATATATGATACCATTTCCCATATAGTGATGGGTTTTATAAAGATAAAAAGAAGATTTATATTTAATAATGATAATTATCAGTATCCCATATATGGCAAATATTTAACGATAATTTTAACGCTTTCCGCTAATTTTTTACGAACTTAGAGTTTTTATATTGCTACAATATTGCAGCTATGTTCGAACAAAATCAGGAGATATTTAATATTCTTTTTGAAGCTGTTTCAGAAGGTGTCATAGTAGTGGATAAAAATCAAAAAATTGTGGCGATTAATTCCTCCGCTGAAAGGATTTTTGGTTATGACAATAAAGAGTTGATCAATCAAAATTTAAACGTATTGATACCAACAGAATATCGTGAACATCATTCATCTCATGTTACCGATTTCATGAAAAAAAGAGATACTAGAAAGATCGGGCACGGCCGCGAATTATCCGGTGTAAAAAAGAATAATGAAGAATTCCCATTAGAAATTGGCCTCAATCCATTTAACTTAGAAAATGAAACCTATGTGATGGCATTGGTTATTGATATAACAGAGCGAAAGAAAAACGATCTTGAAATTGAAAGGCTCAATACACAGCTTGAAAGCAAAATAAAGGAACGAACATTAGCATTAAACAAAAACGTCGAGCAATTAAAAGACCTGAATCTTAATTATCTCAAAGAAATTGATAGGCGTGTTGAAGCTGAAAAACAACTTACATCCGCCCTGAAAAAAGAAATAGAATTAAGTGATCTTAAATCTAAATTTCTTTCACTGGTTTCGCACGAATTCAAAACACCCTTGAGCGGAATTTTAACATCTGCCATCTTATTAGAAAAATATAAATTAAGTGAAGAGCAGGATAAAAGAGATAAACATATAAAAACCATTTCTAATAAGGTGCTTCATTTAAACAATATTTTAAATGATTTTTTATCGATAGACCGCTTAGATTCGGGTAAAATAAATTACAAGCTTACAACCTTTAATTTGAGTAAAGTAATTAATGAAGTAGTTTATAACGCCAATATGCTCTTAAAAAGTGGGCAAAAAATTAATATCCCTCTAAATGTTGACGAGTTTACACTTTATCAGGATGAAAAAATTTTGGAACTTGCCCTATCGAATTTACTGCTAAATGCTATAAAATATTCACCCGAAAATACCGAAATTGATATCAGAGTGACACAAAGGGAAGGAAAAATATTTTTTAAAATTATTGATGAAGGTATTGGTATACCTGCAAAAGACCAGAAACATATATTCGACAGGTATTTTCGGGCAGAGAATGTGATCAATTTACAGGGTACCGGTATCGGTTTAAATATTGCCAAAGTTCACATAGAAAATTTAGGGGGTAATATTAGCTTTAAAAGTAAGGAAAATACTGGATCCACGTTTATAATAGAATTACCATTAAACCAACCAATATGAAAAAAGTCCTATTAATAGAAGATGATACCGTAGTTAGAGAAAATACAGCTGAACTATTAGAAATGGCCAATTATACGGTAATTACGGCTCCAAATGGTAATATTGGGGTTGTACAGGCTAAAAAACAAATGCCAGATGTGATCATTTGTGATATCATGATGCCTGAGTTAGATGGCTATGAAGTGCTAAAAATCTTATCTAAAGAATTAACAACAAAACACATTCCCTTTATTTTTCTCTCTGCAAAAATAGAACACAAAGATGTTAGAAAAGGCATGGATTTAGGTGCTGACGATTATATTACAAAACCGTTTGAAGAACATGAGTTAATAAGTGCTATCGAAAGCCGTTTGGCCAAAATGGAAATACTTAAAGAGGAAGATAAAAAGTTAAAACATGATGATAACCCTATAGAAATTATAGAATCCGAAATTAAAACCATCGACCATCTCAAGAATTACTTTATAGACAATGCTGAGGAATATTCATTTAAATTTGGAGAAACGATTTATCATGAAGGCGACAATTCTAATTATGTTTACCTCATCTATAAAGGGGTTGTAAAAACATTTAAATTAGATGAACAGGGTAAGGAGCTCATTACTGCGTTAAATAAAGAAGATGATTTTTTCGGTTTTACATCTTTTCTCCATAACATGGCTTATCAGGAATCGGCCGCAGCCATTGAAAATACCATTGTATACCGGATCTCAAAAAAAGAACTTAAAAAATTATTACAGGAAAACCACTTGGTAGCCCTGGATCTAGTTGATTATTTTACCGATAATGTTTCTGAAATAAAAGATCAGTTACTACAAATGGCCTACAGTTCTGTACGTAAAAAAACAGCCAATACGATCATAAAATTTACAGAAAAGATAAAAATAAATCCTAAAGAAACTATTAAAATCTCAAGAAGTGACCTGGCAAGTGTTGCAGGGGTAGCTACCGAAACTTTTATTAGAACTTTGTCTGAACTCAAAAGAGAAGGGCTGATTGATATAGAAGGCAGAAATATTAAAATAAAAGACTTGAATAAATTAAAATTAGTCCATTAATTTTCATTTTATGATATAAAACATTGGTCTTCATGATAAATATCATTTGAAAAAACTATTCTGAAATTTATTTTTGATACCTAAAAGTTATCGAATCCACCTCATGAAAAATATTTTAATTCCTACTGATTTCTCCGAGAATTCATGGAATGCTATAAAATATGCCATGCAATTCTTTAAAAATAAAAAATGTAATTTTTATTTGTTGCATGTAACTTCTATAACGAACTATATTGATGCCGATGCACCATTGCTTACTGATATAGAGAGCATCGAAAATACCCTTTTAAAAGAAGCTAAAACCGACCTACAAGAACTCTTGAAAAAAATCAAGTCGCTTAATGGTAACAATAAGCATAATTATATTACCCTTACAAGTATAGATTATTTTATCGATGCCGTTAGAAATCAGGTTAGCGAGAAGAAAATCGATCTTGTTGTGATGGGCACTAAGGGCGCTACAGGTTTTAAAGAAGCTATGGTGGGCAGTAATACCGGAGACCTTATAACAAAAGTTCAATGCCCTGTCTTAGTGGTGCCCGAAGATGCTGTTTTTAGAATTCCGAAAGAAATTGCATTTCCAACAGATTATAATATATATTATCAAACCAGTATTTTAAATATAATTTCGGGAATAGTAAAAATGTATAACTCAGCCTTAAGAGTCTTACATGTTTCAAAGCGCAATGCAAGCCTTACGACCTTTCAAAAAGAGAATCAAGAATATTTAAGTGATTATTTTATGGATGAAAAACATAGTTTTCATAAAGTCACAAGTAAGAAGATCGAATCGGGGTTACAATGTTTTGTAGAAAGCAGGAATATAGATCTTATCGTAATGGTTGCTAAAAACCTCAATCTTTTTCAACAAATATTATTTAAACCAACGGTAGAAGAGATTAGTTACCATACCGAAATACCATTTTTAGTGTTACACGAATAAAAAATTATTATTATGGAAGATATATCTATTTTTTTAGCCAAATTCTGGGGATGGTATTTAATCGTATTTTTCTTGATCTTAAGCCTTAATCCTAAAAGGATAATACAGATCTTTGAAGATTTAAAAGATCAAAAATTTGTGATCATTACATCATTTTTAGCGATCATGATCGGGCTGATTAATATACTTTTACATAATGAATGGGAAGATAATTGGACATTGATCATCACTTTTATGGGTTGGATATCCCTTTTTATCGGATTGTCCCTTTTTATATTCCCCGAAAGAACTATAAACTGGATGAATATCATCAATGTTAAATTTTTTCAAGTGCTTTATATGCTTCTTTTTTTACTGGGTATATTCTTATTGAATATGGCCTATGGCATCGTACTTTATTGATTACTAGGTATTAAAATCATATACAAATATTAAAACAATTAGGCAATGATATATATCAGTTCCACCGATGATTGAAATCATTGTTTTTTGAATAGTACAGATATATATTTACACCATTAATTTATTACTTAGTTCCTTGAAATTAATTATATCAACAAAACTTCAAAAACACAGAAGAGTTTAAAATGATGTTAAGGTTCAAATAGTATAAGTACGATTTTAGTGATAAGGTTTTATGAAAAATTATTTGAAATAAGAACGAAATTAATCTCTTCAGGAAACAGGAAGTTTACACTTCCTGTTTCTGTTTTAACCAAATGCTATGAGAGTGAAAATTTGTTGCTATGAAATAAGAACTAGACCGGTTCTTTTTAAGAGTCGTTCTAACCGAAGAGGCTTAAGATGATATTTAACCTGGTAAAAATTAGAAAGGAATATAGCTCATATATAAATTTCGAATCATACGAAGTTAGATAGTAGATTAAACTCTTCAAAAAGGAAACAGGAAAACATAAAGTTTTCCTGTTTCTGTTTTTAAACACATTTAACCAGGAAATATTATCGTTAAATTATTAACTTTAACAATAAAAAATGAACTATTATTTTACATCAACATTAAGAGATATGCCCTTTGAAAAGGCCATTGAAAAAGTAACCCTAGCACTACAACAAGAGGGTTTTGGGGTGCTCACCGAAATTGATTTAAAAGCAACGCTAAAGAAAAAACTGGATGTTGACTTTTATAACTATAAGATCTTAGGTGCCTGTAATGCTCCTTTTGCATATAAAGCATTACAAGCTGAAGATAAGATAGGCACCATGCTACCATGTAATGTGATCGTGCAAGAAAAGCAACCGGGCATAGTAGAAGTTTCTGCAGTTGATCCCATAGCTTCTATGCAAGCCATTCCAAACGAATCATTAGGATCTGTCGCTACAGAAGTGAGGGATAAATTAAAAAAAGTGATTGATAATTTATAAGGTTTCGACTTATAATTATGAATATTTCTCCCCTTGAGATCTAACAGAGATCTTATTGATCTGTGTTAGATCTCAATTTTTTTAATTTACTTTAGTGCTTTAAAATTCATCATTTAAAATTTAGAGAAAGTGTATGTTCAATGATAATTATCATTGATAATTGTATCTTTAAGACTTACATTTAAATTATAAATACATTGATCATAAAATTTAAGACTCATTATGGAAATAAACGTGCAATTTGTAAAAATGCCAACAAGTGAATCATTACAGGCATTTGCCATTAAGAAATTAGAAAAATTAGCAAAGAGATATGAATGGATCATAAAAGCCGACGTGTTTTATAAATTAGATAATGATCCTAAAAAGAAAGGTAAAATTTGCGATATCCAGCTAAGCCTTCCCGGCCCCAGAATTTTTGCAAAATCGAATGAAGAGAATTTTGAAGTTGCCACCGATGAAACTATCAATGATCTGGAAAAGCAACTCAAAAAACGTAAAAGTGACATGAAACCCCATTTATAATGAGATAACAATGGCCGTTTTAACAAAAAATGCGATGGAGATTTTAAATGATCGCTACCTTTTAAGAAATAATAAGGGAATCATTGTTGAAACGGCCGATCAGTTATTCGCGCGTGTTGCTAAATTTGTAGCTTCTGCAGACAAAGGACAAACATTAAACTTAGAAAGGCAATTTTTAAAGGTGATGCAAGACCTTGACTTCCTGCCGAATTCTCCTACCTTAATGAATGCCGGAACACCGAATGGTCAATTAAGCGCTTGTTTTGTGCTTCCTGTATCTGATAGTTTAGAAAATATATTTACAACACTTAAAAACGCAGCCTTAATTCATCAGAGCGGTGGCGGTACCGGATTTAACTTTTCAAGACTTCGGCCAAAAAACGATATTGTTTCATCATCAGGAGGAACTTCATCAGGGCCTATTGCGTTTATAAAAATCTTTAATGCCGCTACAGAGTATGTAAAACAAGGGGGTAAAAGAAGGGGTGCCAATATGGGGATTCTCAACATAGATCATCCTGATATTGAGGAATTTATTAGCTCGAAATCTCATCAAAACGAACTCGAAAATTTTAATATCTCTGTGGGTATCACAGATGACTTTATGAAGGCCGTAAATGAGGATGACGATTGGAAACTTATAAATCCGAGAACAAAAAAAATGGTAAGAAAGGTTAAGGCAGCACAACTATGGAAACAGATCGTTAAAGAAGCCTGGAAAACCGGTGATCCCGGATTACTATTTTTAGATACCATAAACAGATCCAATCCAACACCAAATTTCGGTAATATTGAAAGTACAAATCCTTGTGGTGAAGTACCGTTATTAGACTATGAAAGTTGCAACCTTGGTTCTTTAAACCTATCGCATATGTTAACTAAAAATGGTACAGGCAAGGCGGTAGATTGGATTAAGCTAGCGAATACGATAGATATTGCTGTGCGCTTTTTAGATAATATCATCACCGTCAATCATTATTTATTGGATAGAACAGCCTCAATCGCCAACACCAACCGAAAGATTGGGTTGGGCGTGATGGGTTGGGCCGAAATGCTTATTGAACTCAATATTCCATATGCCTCACAACCGGCTATTGATTTGGGAGAAAAATTGATGAAATTTATAAAAGAAAAAAGTTATGAAACATCTTCTAGGATTGCCAAAGTAAAGGGAACTTTTCCATCATGGCCAAATAGTCACATAGACCATGCTCTACCTCTTCGAAATGCTACCTGTAACAGTATTGCCCCTACGGGAACCATTTCTGTAATTGCAGACACCTCCTACTCTATTGAGCCATTATATGCGCTGGCGTACAAGCGCGTTGGTATCCTTAGCGGAAAAACCCAAATTGAGGTAAATAGATTGTTCCAACAAAAAATGAAAAGCCTAGGCTTCTGGAATCAAGATCTAAAAAATATGGTTCTTGAAAAAGGGTCGATAAAAACAGTAGATATGATACCTAAGGAAATCAAAAAACTATTTGAAACAAGTTTGGAGATACCTTGGAAGTATCATTTAGAACATCAGCGAGTATTCCAAAAATATACGGATAATGCCGTATCTAAAACTATAAATCTGCCTGAAGAAACAACAGAGAAAGAAATTTCTGATATATATCGTACGGCCTGGAAATATCAATTAAAAGGAATTACTGTTTATAGAAATGGTAGCCGTAACGAACAGGTACTTCAAAAATGTAACTACAATACGGTAAACGATTGTCAATAAATTTTACTCTTTGATTGTTTCTGAGGGAAGTCGGTTATTTGCTTTTTTTAGTAATGCAATAACTTCTTCATCGCTCACCTGATTGAACTGCTCATAAAACTGCCCGACGGCACGAAAATTTCTAGTTTCGAGTATACAGATCACTTCTGTAACCGATCGAAGGTCCCTTATTTTATTAAGAGCCGATGGTGGTGCCACGGGTAAGGCTATTACGATCTCCTTCGGTTCTTCTTGTTCGATTAGTTGAATACTCGAAAGTAAGGTATTACCTGTCGCTATACCATCATCAACAATGATCACGGTCTTATTTGTAAGTTCTAATGGCTTTTTCATGCCATAATACCAATCATAACGTTGTTGTAACAGGTCTCTTATCCGTCCGGTTTCATCTTCTATATATTCATGAGAAACTTCTTCTGCGGCTTCACTTAAAACGCTGCTTTTTAAGGTTACAGCACCTATGGCGTATTCTTTATTAAAAGGATGGCCGATCTTTTTAGATAATACGATCTCCAACGGTAGATTTAACGCTTGGGAGATCTCAAAACCAACGGGGACCCCGCCTCTGGGGATTGTAACCACGACAGCATCCGTTTTATTTTGATATTGTTTCAATTCTTTGGCTAGTAATATACCGGCCTGTTTACGATCGATAAACATCCTCTTAATTTTTATGATTTTGCCATATATTTATCAAACCACTCACTTGTTAATTTGGCTACAATTTCCAATTTTCCGGGTTCAGAAAATAAATGTGAAGCCCCCTCAATTATTTTTAATTCACAGGTGCCGAATATTTCTTCCTGGGCTTTTTTATTTAATTCAATTACCGCTCCATCATCTCCTCCCACCAACAAAAGTGTAGGCACTTTGACCTTCTTTAGAATTGGCAATGCTAGATCGGGCCTGCCACCTCTAGACACTACCGCACTTATTAGTCGATTTGATATTGCGGACGCATATAAGGCCGATGCAGCACCGGTACTGGCACCAAATAAACCTATAGGCAAGTGCTTTGTTTCTTTATTTTTACTGATCCATTTGGTAACTTTTAAAAGTCTGTCAGTAAGAAGTTCAATATTAAACCTGTTTTCATAAATAAGATCTTCCTTTTCTGTGAGCAGGTCAAAGAGCAAACTTGAAAATCCGTCTTCATAAAGCAGCTCGGCTACAAAATTATTTCTGGTGCTCATTCGGCTGCTGCCACTACCATGAGAAAATAATATGATCCCTTTACTAGGGTTTGCCAATCTTAGATTCCCTTTCAAGCTTATTGAATCAAGCTCGATTACAATCTCCTTATAAACCACGGTAGAATACATTTTAACTTCTTTATTTATTTGAACATAATATTATCATAGACCATATATTTCAAATCTTTTGGGAGTTCAGTTCTGATATCTTCCAGTTCACCTAAAGAAACGTATTTACGCAACATGATAAAGGTGGTATGAATATAGCTCTCTGCCACTTCATCAGATTCAAAATCATGTATGGATGTATTCCCGTCAAAATCACGGATCAGATCAATAAATTCTGTCATATTCTTAACTCGAACCTTTTTTTTCGATGACCATCCATTAACATAAACAGCTTTTAAGAACATTGGAAACTGTGCCATTAATTGGAGTGATTCTTCAAAGGAAATTATTTCGCGTAAGCCATGAAGAATAGAAGATAAAATACGACCTGCTTTTTCGGTATCTTTTCCCAAATTTAATTTTTGAGCATACTCTTTTAGAAACCCATTGGCTTCAATTGCGAATTGATTAAAGTTTAGTGCCATGATCTTATATTTTAAAATTAAAATTCAGTTAAATCCCATTTTTGATCCTTGTTTTTAACAGCTATTAAATGTGGTGCTATAAATTTAGATTCAAAAATTGGAGGGGGTTCATTTGAACCCAAATTTGCAGGTGTGATATTTCTTGCATTATCAAGGTATTTTATAATATCACCAGACGCATCAATTATATACTCCTCTAACCTATAGGAAACCATACGTTTATTCAACACTTTATTTTCTCCCAAAAGCTTGGTTTCAAATTTTATGGCAATAGCATAGCCATCCTGAAAGTTTGTTATATTTAAAAATTCGGGTGCAATACTCTCCTTTCCTGTTTTATCGATAAACCCGTAATAGTAGATTCCTTCGATTTGTTTCCTGAACTTACACTTTCCCTCTTTAAAAAATGGATAATTAATAGAACCTGGCTTCGATTCATGCAAGTTAACCTCCGATTTGCTACTTACAAGGTCGTTCCTGAAATCGATAACAATAAGGCCGTCTTTATTTATAAAGGCCCATTCGTTATTCTTTTTAATTGCAGCCAAGTCTTCATGAAATGGTGATATAAAGTCAACATTCGTTAATATTTGTGAAAAACTACTTGAATAAAAAATGAATAAACTGATAAATATAACTAAGGATTTCATAACATAGGTCTTTAAGAATTCTGTTGTTTGAAATTAAAAATACTTCAAAAAACCTGCAATGATATTCATCAGGTATTAACTTACGTTATCATATAACATTGAATGATTACCTCTATATAAATTAACAATTATGAACATAGATTTTAAGGGCTGATGAATATCATTTTTCTTATAAAAAAATAAGCTTAATTTAAAGCATCAATAAAATTTAAAACGATGAAATCAATAATAGAATTTAAACCATTCAATCGCGATAAAAGCATTGACGAATTGCGTTATAATGTTACAAGGTGGCTTGATGAATTTGATTTTGTATCGTTCGAACTGCCATTTTTAAAACGCATGGTGAAAGCATTTCCGTTCAAGAATATCATACCAAATTTATTCGAGCAGATTCAGCTATTTACAAAGGAACTAGATGAATTCACATCTCAAAAAAATGATATTTTAAAAAAGATCGAGTTGCACAATAAACAACTAGATGGCATGTCCGAATGTAATGAACTTAGTTGTGATCATTATTTTTTGTTGGAACACGATCATTTAGCTGAGGTTGTTCATAATTTTAATTCGAAGTATAGGGCTTTAAAAATAAAAATTTACAACTATTTGCTTAGCAGTAATAAATAGTTCTTCTTATCACTTATTAACATAAAATATAGTTCACCGACTGATATATATCATTGCGTTTTCCGATAGCCCGCACTACATTTGAGGTGTTAAAATAAATTAATATTAACTCTAAAATTAAATGCTATGTCACTTATTAAATTTAATGATCCGTTAAGGTTCCCTTGGAACAAATCTGTATTTTCTAATTTTTTAGATGCAGGAGACTTTTTTAATGATGATTTCTTTGGCAAAGACGATTTAATGCCTGCCATGAACATCAAAGAACACAATAATGACTTGGAAGTTGAGCTGGCAGCCCCAGGTTTTAACAAAAAGGATTTCAATATTACCATAGATAATAATGGGCTTCACATTGAAGCCGAAAAAACTAAAAAAGTAGAAGAAAAAGAAGAAGATTTCCTTCGAAAAGAATTTAGTTATAATTCATTCAAAAGATCAATGAGATTACCAGATAGTATCGATGTTGATAAAAAAGTGAAAGCCACTTATGAAGATGGAATCTTGAAATTTAAATTATTGAAAAAAGAAACAGCTAAGAAATCACCAAAAAAAGTAATAGAAATTAGCTAATTCTTTAATGAACAGGAAGCTTATCGAGCTTCCTGTTTTTTTGTATAGATTTAATTCATTTTAATTATGGAAGCTAAATTGAAAAAAGATTGGTTCGGTAGACAAAAAAGTGTAGAAGAATTACATAATGATTCAAGAAATTGGATCACAGAAATTGATTTTATTCATGATGAGATGCGGTTTTTAGAGCACTTACTGAGTTCTACTTATATCGATTTTTTAGAGCAAGGTTATCAATATAAGATCAATAAAATTGTTACAAAAATAACCGAAGAAAAAGGTGCGGGAAAAACCCTTAAAAACCTTTTATTTAAGCACGGAAAGGTATTGTCTGACCTTATAAAATCAGAGAGTGTTTTAAGCAATAAGAATTATCTTGAAACACACAAAAAATTTGAAAGGGAAATAAATATTTTTTTAAGAAAATATAAAGCACTTAAAAAAGAAGTTTTTGATATTGTAGAAAATATTATTCAAATCAAAAATCAGAAAAAAATAGCCCCAAAATCCTATAATATCATAGAAAAAAATGAAAAAGTTAACCAATAAAGATGCTAAATTAATTGGAGATGAACTTGGCATTAACTGGAAAAAAATAAGCTTAAACGAATTCACCAAAGGGATAGATGTTGAAATGGAACATGGTACCATGTTTAGCGAAACCAATATTACCAATGATGACAGAATATTGACAGGTAAAATTGCCTGGGCCCATCTTAAAGAATTTCCCGATTATTATACCAGATTAGAAAAGTTAGAAAAAGAAGCCAAAGCGTATTGGAAACGGAAAGAATTGATCAAATAATAACAATCCTCTCAAACTAAAATTTATAAAAATCCTGCCATATTTCAATTCCTTACGATCTGGCACGGTTATTCTTAATTTTCATTTATTATTCAATATAATATTCTTCCCTAAAATTATTATAAATTAGCTTGTTTTATAATACATACCCATTTATATTTGCACCGCTTTACTCGAAAGAGCAAAGTTGAGGTCGCGTAGCTCAGCTGGATAGAGCATCTGCCTTCTAAGCAGACGGTCACAGGT
>CBDUPN010000032.1:0-19157 GCA_965369125.1 uncultured Aureibaculum sp.
AAAAAAATCCGCACTCCCGTGCGAATTTTCTGCTTGATGTGGAGAAGATGGGAGTCGAACCCACGACCTCTTGACTGCCAGTCAAGCGCTCTAGCCAGCTGAGCTACATCCCCAGATTATATCACAATGCCCCTTTTAATACCAAAAGTGGTATTCTGCTTTCAAAATCTTTTTTATAAACCCGGTCATCTTCCCACAAGCGCGTAAAGAATCCTCGTTGACGTCTTATAACACAAAGCATGTCGGGATCAGACTCATGAATATGTTCTAATATGCCTTGATAAATTGTTGCGTTCTCAGATGATTTAAAGTTTGATTTTAAGCTGTCAAATTCTTCATTTAGTTTTAGATCTTTCTCTTTAGAATCTGGTGTTATCACTCTTACGAGATCTAATTTAGCATCAAATTTATTCAAAACTTCTTTTAAAGGCAACAAAACTTCAGAAGATGAGATAACGCCTGATTTTATGGCCATGAGTACCTTAGATATCTTTTTAAATTTATATTTCTTAGGAATTACTAACACAGGAACATTGGTGCCTTTAATTAAATGACCAACTGTTTTTCCTAGATAAATTTTTTCGTCCTTCGAATTACTTTTAGCAGATGAAATGATCAGGGATACCTCTAATTGTTGCGCAACACGGTTTATAATATCATGAATATTTCCTTTAATGGTCTTTTTAATGATCTCTACACCTTTTGAATTTACTTTTTCTAAAATACGATCCAATTCTTCTTGACTGTCCTTTTCTAAAATTTTATCAATGTTTTTCATTGAACTAGCCATTTTAGAAACCCCATACACTTGAATAATATAAATTTTAGCATCTGTTCCCTGTGCAAAATCTATAGCATATTGCAAAGTGTATTCAGCATTTTTATTGGAGCCAATTGGAACTAATATATTATTCATTGTTTCTAAATTCCCTGCAAAGATAATTTAATTTCTTATACAATAAACCCTTACTTTTAAAGCAAGGGTTTATTTCATGTATTCAAATTTATTATTATTAATATCTATAATAGTCTGGTTTATACGGTCCTTCTACTTTTACACCAATATATTTCGCCTGGTCGGGTCGAAGGGTTTCAAGTTCTACGCCTATTTTTTCTAAGTGTAAACGAGCTACTTTTTCGTCCAGATCTTTCGGTAACATATATACCTTATTTTCATATTTATCATAATTGTTCCAAAGCTCTATCTGAGCCAAGGTTTGATTTGTAAATGAATTACTCATCACAAAACTCGGATGCCCTGTCGCACAGCCTAAGTTTACCAGACGTCCTTCAGCTAATAGAATAATATCTTTACCATTGATGGTATATTTATCAACTTGAGGTTTTATTACAACTTTCGATTTACCGTGGTTTTTATTAAGCCATGCTACATCTATTTCATTATCAAAATGACCAATATTACAGACAATGGTTTTATCTTTCATCGCCTCGAAATGGTGCCCTTGAACTATATCCTTATTCCCAGTAGTGGTAATAACGATATCAGCATTTTTTATAACTGTACTTAACTTTTTAACTTCAAAACCATCCATAGCGGCCTGCAAAGCACAAATAGGATCAATTTCGGTTATAGTAACGATAGCACCCGTACCCTTAAATGAAGCTGCAGTACCTTTTCCTACGTCACCGTATCCACAAACCACCACACGTTTCCCGGCTAACATAATGTCTGTTGCTCTTCTTACGGCGTCAACGGCACTTTCTCTACATCCATATTTATTATCAAACTTCGATTTCGTAACAGAATCGTTTACATTGATTACCGGTAATGGCAATGTACCACCTTTCATTCTGTCATATAATCTATGGACACCTGTAGTGGTTTCTTCTGATATTCCTTTTATTCCAGGAACTAATTCGGGATATCTGTCCAACACCATATTGGTAAGATCACCACCATCATCAAGAATCATATTTAAAGGCTTTCTTTCTTCTCCAAAAAATAAGGTTTGTTCAATACACCAATCAAATTCCTCCTCATTCATTCCTTTCCAGGCATAAACAGGAATTCCTGCAGCAGCAATCGCAGCAGCTGCTTGATCTTGTGTAGAAAATATATTACAAGAACTCCAGGTTACCTCTGCGCCTAAAGCAATCAATGTTTCGATCAAAACAGCCGTTTGAATGGTCATATGCAAGCATCCTGCAATTCTTGCGCCTTTTAAAGGCTGTTCGTTTTTATATTCTTCACGAAGACTCATTAATCCCGGCATTTCAGCCTCTGCCAACTCTATTTCTTTTCTACCCCAATCTGCTAAAGAAATATCTTTTACTTTATATGCAACATAAGGAATCGTTTTTACACCCATAATTTTTAAATTTGTCAATTATTATTAAATAATCTATTATTGTCTATATTCGAGTTTGCAAATTTACAAAATACCTGCGAAACAATTTAATGCCTTTATTTAAAACTATAAATCCGAAAAAAAATACCAAAATTTATGTTTGGGATATTACAGAATCGTTAGACGACCTTAACAACCTGAATTTAACTCAAAAAAGCAACCTAAGATTAAGAAATATGAAATCTGAGTTGCATCAAAAAGGATTTCTTAGTATCAGGCATTTATTAAAAATAGCAGGTTATACAGACAAAGACTTGTATTATAATAGTCATGGTAAACCTCATCTCACGGACGGTAAACATATCTCTATTACACATTCCTTTACTTTTTCTGGAATCATAATAAGTGATGATGAAGTGGGTATTGATATCGAAAAGAACCGTGAAAAAGTCAAATTGATAGCTCATAAATTTGTTGGACCCGAAAATGATTTTTTAGTTAAAAAAAACAAGGTTGAACAATTAACCGTGCTTTGGGGTGCTAAAGAATCTCTTTATAAAATATATCCTCATGGAGGGATTTCCTTTAAAAGAAATATCCCTATCGATTATTTTAAGTTAAGTGATAAGGAAACTACAGGATGGATCAAGGCCGAAGATTGGGACAAGAAATATCAAATCTATTTTGAAGAATTAGCAGGTTTTACCTTGGTTTATGCATATCCTTTTTTAAAATGAAATATGAATAATAAAATTTTACATCATATTATTAGGTCAAAAAAAAGCGGTGAGAAAATGCTTGCTGTTCTGCTAGATCCTGATAAATTATTCATAGATAAATTGCCCAATATCATTGATAAATTCAATCAGAAAATAGATTTTATTTTTGTTGGCGGCAGCTCTGTATCTTCAGGTGTTACACAAGAATTCGTAAAAAAAATAAAATCATATTCTAAGCTTCCTATCATCTTATTTCCCGGTGATTTTTCACAGATTACCCCGCAAGCAGATGCTATATTATTTCTATCTCTTTTATCAGGTGATAATCCAGAATATTTAATAAAACAACAAATAAAGTCTGTGCCTTCGTTATTGGCATCAGATCTTGAGATCATTCCAACGGGTTATATTTTAATTGATGGAGATAGCCATACTTCTGTACAAAAAATTAGCAATACAACCCCTATAGACCCTGCCAATAAAGAATTGGCTTTACACACCGCCATAGCAGGAATGTATATGGGAAAGAACCTCATCTATCTTGAAGCAGGAAGTGGGGCAAAAAATCCGGTACCATTATCTTTAATCAAAAAGGTTTCTGAAAATATCACAATTCCACTAATTGTTGGAGGTGGTATAAGAAATAAAGAACAGCTCAATAATGCCTATAAAAATGGTGCCGATTTAATAGTAATTGGCAACGCCTTTGAGAATGATTTGGGCTTATTTGACAAACTTTAGCCCATGGATACTCTATTTAATTTTTTTTTAGAGCCTTATATAAATGCAAGTGCCATTAATATTATCTTAGAATTTACAGCTGCGCTTTTTGGTGTAATTAGCGTTTTTTATGCGAAAAAAGAAAATATTTTAGTTTTTCCAACAGGCATTATTAGTACTGCCCTCTATGTATATCTACTTTCGCAATGGAATCTTTATGGAGATTTAATTATAAATATTTATTATACCTTAATGAGCATTTATGGATGGTATATGTGGAGTAAGATAATTGACAAGGAAAAAAATCACATCCCAATTTCAAGAACGAACACTTTTGATAAATTAAAGACCTTCGGCATCTTTTTGTTTACCTCAATATTTGTAATTATAGTCTATCGGAATTATAATGTCATGCCAAATCAACTAGGATTTTATGAAAGTGTTAATTATGCCTATACGAATATGACTTCGGGTGATTTAAAAGAATTTAGAAAAATCACTCCTTATTTAGACACATTTACTACGGGTATATTCTTTGCTGCTATGTGGTTAATGGCAAATAAAAAAATAGAAAACTGGATATTTTGGATCGCTGGTAATATTGTGTCAATTCCCCTTTATTTTGTAAAAGGTTACGGTTTTACAGGTATTCAATACACAATTTTCTTAATTTTAGCAATTCAAGGCTATATCGCATGGAAAAAAAGCTTAGACAACAAAAAGCCAATATTATAAAAGTAGTTTTATTTGGACCGGAATCTACCGGTAAAACAACGCTTTCTGATAAATTGGCACGTCATTATAATACGGTTTGGGTACCTGAGTATGCGCGGGAATACCTTCAAAAGAAATGGAACAACGAACGTAAGACTTGCGAAAATTCTGATTTGGTTCCAATTGCTTTAGGACAAATGAGATTGGAAAATCAATTGGCTAAAAAAGCCGATAAGATTCTTATTTGTGATACCGATCTGCTAGAAACAAAGGTGTATTCAGAAGAATATTATGGTGGATTTGTTGATCCAGATTTAGATAAAGCCGCCAGACTAAATACCTATGACCTCTATCTCTTAACTTATATAGATACCCCTTGGGAAGCAGATGATCTGCGTGACCGGCCTGAACAACGTGAGGAAATGTTTAATGCTTTTGAAAAGGCACTGATAAGCCATAAACGACCCTATATATTACTTAAGGGAAGTATAAAGTCTCGCTTTAATACTGCCATAAAAGCCATTGATAAATTGTTGGAAAACAGGTCTGACCTTGATAGTTTTTCTGATAATTTGGCCGATATAGACATGCATTTTTTACATCACGGAACAGATCAACCCGATTATAACTTGTAATCGTGGAGAATGACAAACTTATTAAAGAACTCTCTTTTAAAGCCACCAGAAGCAGTGGTGCCGGAGGGCAACACGTAAATAAGGTGTCTTCTAAAATTGAATTGACTTTTGACATTCAGAATTCAAATATTCTTTCTGAAAATCAGAAGCAACGTCTTATTAAAAACCTTGAGTCTCGATTGACTAAAGAAAATGTACTAATGCTATTTTGTGATGAAAGCAGAAGTCAGCATAAAAACAAAGAAATTGTTACCAAACGATTCCTGAAAATAATTTCTTATGGTTTAAAAATTCCTAAAAAAAGAAAGCCTACGAAAATTAGTAGGTCAGCTAATCGAAAAAGGTTAGAGCGTAAGAAAATTCAGGCTTATAAAAAAGCCATTCGCAGAAAACCAACCTTAGAGTAGTTTACAAAATTATTTATACAAAAAATAGATAAAAAGTTTCAAAATCCTCATTATCTTTGTGCGGTTCTCAATAAAGGGGTGCTTAAAAACAGCTGAGATCATACCCATTGAACCTAGAACAGATAATGCTGTTTAGGGATCTAAAAAAATCAAAGAATAATAGCCTCTTTTTATTCGATCAATTAATTTTCGAATGAAAATTTTATTTACCTTTTTAAGTCTGCTTATTCTCGTTTTTAATGCTTTTTCGCAGGAAAAGCAAAAAGATTCAACAAAAATTGTGAAGCTTGATGAAGTCTTGGTCAAAGCAGTTAGGGTAAATGCCACCAGCCCTATAACACATTCAAATATCTATAAAAGAGAAATAAAAAAAAGGAACTTAGGTCAAGATATTCCAATATTAATGAATTACTTGCCAAATGTTGTTACAACCAGTGATGCCGGTGCAGGAGTAGGATATACCGGGATAAGGGTAAGGGGAAGTGATGCCGATAGGGTTAATGTAACCATAAATGGTATTCCATATAACGATGCCGAAAGTCAGGGAACTTTTTGGGTAAATATGCCTGATTTTGCCTCTTCTACAGAAAATTTGCAATTACAAAGAGGGGTTGGTACATCAACCAATGGTTCTGGTGCCTTTGGTGCTAGCTTAAATGTTTTGACAGATGCAGTTTCACAAGTGCCAATGGGTGAAATATCAAATTCATTTGGGTCTTTTAACACCAGAAAACATAATATCAAATTTAGCACCGGCCTTTTAAATGATAAAGTGGAAATTGCCGGAAGATTATCAAAAATAGTCTCTGATGGTTATATAGATAGGGCATCTTCCGATCTAAAGTCCTATTTTTTACAAGGCACATATCTGGATGGCAATACATTATTAAAGGCTTTAGTTTTTGGAGGTCACGAAATTACCTATCAATCTTGGTTTGGTATTGATGGTGAGACTTTAATTAATAACAGAACATTTAACCCGGCGGGATTTTATACCGATGAGAATGGGAATGAAAAATTTTATGATAAGGAAGAAGATAATTATAAGCAGGATCACTATCAACTACATTGGAACGAGCGTTTTAATAGTCATTGGTCAACGAATATTGGATTGAATTATACTTATGGCAGGGGCTATTTTGAACAATTTAAAGAAGATGAAGCTTTTGCAGATTATGATTTCACACCAATAATTATCGACGGTGAAACCATTAATACAACCGATCTTATCAGACGAAGGTGGTTTGATAACGATTTTTACGTTATTAATGCCAATGCGAATTATAAAAATAATAAAATTGACCTAATTCTAGGGGGCTCATATAATTTCTATGATGGTGACCATTATGGTGAAATTATTTGGACACAGTATAACAAAGGAACTGATATCAGGGATCGGTATTATGAGGGGAATGGTAAAAAAACGGAATTAAATGTTTTCTCTAAAGCAACCTTAAAAGTAAACGATAAATTAAGTCTTTATGGTGATTTGCAGGGACGATTTATAAATTATCAATCTTCCGGATTAACGTCAGATAGAATTCCTTTAATAGTAGATAAAAATTATAATTTTTTTAACCCTAAAGCGGGCGTAACCTATAAATTAAATTCTACTGATCATTTTTATATTTCCTATGCCAGAGCAAATCGTGAACCAAGAAGAAATGATTTTGAAAATGGAATCACCAAGGCAGAAAAATTAAACGATTACGAACTTGGATGGAGGCATGATACTAGAAAGTTTATTCTCAACGCTAACTTTTATTATATGCGATACAAAGATCAACTCGTATTAACCGGTGAAATTGATGATGTAGGGGCGCCAATAAGGACAACAAGTGGTAAAAGTTATCGAGTAGGATTAGAACTAGAATCTTCAATTCAATTGTCAGACAAACTTATAATTAGACCTAACTTAGCCATAAGTAGCAATATAAACCAAGATTTTATAGCTTCAAGAGATGGTGAGTTGGTCAATTTAAATAATACCAACATTTCATTTTCTCCAGGAATCGTTGCTGGAAATAGTATTAATTACAGACTTAAAGATAATTTTCAATTTGCGATTTTGTCTAAATATGTTGGCGAACAATATATGGGTAATGTCGATTCGGATTTTTCTAAGTTGGATAGTTATTTTATAAATGATCTGAATATCGTTTACGAAATAAAAACTAAAAAAATCTTTAAATCTATTGTGCTAACCGCTTTGGTAAATAACATTTTCAACGTTAAATATGTTTCCAATGGCTATTATTATAGCTTTGATGATACCTGGACAAGTCCGGGAAATACAACAACCATAGAGGGAACAGGATATTATCCACAGGCTACCACGAATTTTTTAATAGGTGCAACCCTAAAATTCTAACAAAAAAAAGCCGATCTAAAATCGGCTTTTTTATATTTAAACTTGTTTACCCTTCATCATTTTATTCCAGTATAAATACGGAAGTGCATATTTTTTGAGCATCCATAATCTCCAATGTTCTTTTGATGAATCCTTAATGAACATTTGTGATTTTAATTTCGGATCTGGTGTGAAATTATTCTCGTAATCAAATTCTGCCAATGCCATTTTACCATAACCGGTAACTAACGGACATGATGAATAACCATAATACCTTTTATCTGAAATAGCATTCTCTTTCATCATTCTAAAAATACTTTCGATAACCATCGGTACTTGTTTACGGATGGCTGCACCTGTTTTTGCAGTTGGTAATTGACAAACATCTCCAATGCCAAATATATTTGCATACTTGGTGTGTTGTAAAGTATTGTGGTCTACCGATAACCATCCTTCAGGTGTTACTAGCGGAGACTCTTCAATAAATTTAGGAGCTGCTTGTGGTGGAGCCAAATGCATCATATCATAATAAATTCCGAATCTATCACCATCTTCTATCGCCTTAACATCTATATAATTCTGTTGGATATTAAAATCTAGATTTTGATTGTCATCTGACCATATGATACATCCTCCTTTTATGATAGCTTTGGTTAACTCAAACCAAGCAATTTGTTTTTCAACGTCAATTTTTACAAGTTTATGTGCATATCTAACATTGATGTCTTTCCTATACAGTACTTGCATTAATGTATTCGCAATCTCTTTTACACCAAAGATCACATTACCGGGTGTGGCAAATACTATATCTGTTTTTTTTCTAACTCCGGTTCTTTTAAAAAGATCATCGGCTAAATACATTATTTTTTGCGGGGCGCCACCACATTTAATCGGTGTTGCGCCTTGGGTAAATAATGCGGTACCACCTTTAAAATTTTTTAATACTTTCTTCGCATGAAGTGGATCTGTATAAATACTACAAACATTACCTTTATCCATAGTTTCGGTTAATCCCTCTACTAACTCTGGTGCCATTCTTAGCCCCGGAGAAACTACCAAATAATCATAGGTAAATTCACTACCTTCTTTGGTGGTTACTTTGTTGTTTTCGGGATCGAACTTGTCTGCATACTCTTTAATCCAATTCACTTTTTTTGGCATAACAGATGCCATACTCCTTTCTGTTTTTTTGAAATTATAAGTATCTGCAGCCACTAAAGTCCAGGCCGGTTGATAATAATGTTTGTCTGAAGGTTCGATAAGACCTATATCAATTTTTGGATCTTTCTTAAGCATTTGTGAAGCTACCATGATACCTCCTGTACCGCCTCCTATTATTAATATTTGATGATGTTTTGCCATTATATTACTTTTCTATTATTTATTTTTTTGATTTTAAGGTAGTGATTCCCGTAGCTAGCCATATGGGGCAAGTACTTACTAATGCAGTTAATACCATAATAACTGCTACTGCATATAAAACATAATTCCAAGGATTCGGAACTACTTCGGTAAATGCTGCCCAAACGGCAACAATTGCTATAATAAAGCGTATTATTTTATCTGTATTTCCAATATTTTTTTTCATGATTAATATCCTTTAAATTCGATGCAAAATTAACACTTAACTCATTAACATTATATGACTTATGTCATGGCTTTTTAGCCAGATTAAAACGAAATTTTTTAATTTCTCAATTAGTTCTTTAGGTTATTTACTATCTGTAATAATTGGTTTGTTTGAATAACTCCCGATTGTCTCCAAACTTGTTTACCATCCTTAAAAATCATCAAAGTCGGAACGCCCTTAACCTGATATTTAGCTGCCAGAGTTTGATTTTTATCGACATCAATTTTGATAATTTTTAATTCATCCTTTAGATGCTGCTTTAGTTCTTTTAAAATTGGCGCCATCATTTTACATGGGCCACACCATTCTGCACTGAAGTCTACCAATACCATTGTATCCTGAGCTATAATATCACTAAATGTAGGCATTACGATGAGGTTTAAAATTAAAATTATATATTTTTATCACAGATCATTCGTCAGCTAGTTTCTTCTAGATTATAATATTTTTTAATTCTTCTTTTGACATAGAAATATCTCATTACCCCAATGAGTAGAAGAATTGGTGCGATAATAACCAAATAGTACCCAATTAATTTTAGGTCATTTAATATCTCTAATTTAAGTATTGCCAACCCAGAACTTAAAAACACTATAAAAGTTCGAAAATAGGCCAGAAAAGTACGTTCATTTGCCAGACTGGTCCTCTCTAAAGCTAGAAAATCTGTTAATATTTTTTTCGTTTTTGACACGGTCTATTTTGAAATTCTACCAGAAGCACAGCTCACAACAGATTTTGCCTTATGCATCAACGTGTTGGCATCACCAACTTCGGGATATCCCATACTTGCTAATTTTGTTTTCACGTTATGAATAACAGATTCATCAATTGAATCTATTTTAACGTAAGAACTTTCGAGGTTCACTTCAATCTCCTTAATTCCATCCAACGAACTCAACCCTTTTTTAATAGTGTTAGCACAGCCGTTACATTTAAGGTTTAAAATATTTATTGTTGTCATATAATTAAAATTCTATTATCGTTCTAAGCTTAAACCTCGTCTGGTCCAACTATTAATTCCTCCATCAAGGTCAAGAATCTTTAAAAACCCTAATTTTTCTAATTCTTTAGCCGCCTTTCCACTTCGGTTGCCACTTCTACAGTAAATATAAACCGGCTTTTCTTTGTCTAAAGTATCATTCATTTCGTTATAGAATTCAGGATTATAAAAATCTATTAATATGGCATTTTTGATATGTCCACTATTATATTCACCTAAAGTTCTAACATCGACGAGTTGAATATTTTCATCTTGTATTTCATTAAAAAAAGACTGTGCATCTAACTCGACAACTGTTTCGTTGATCGATACTTTATCATCGGTTTTATTTTGTGCACAACCAAGAAAACTTAAGGTTATGATAAATATGCCTAAAATTCTATTCTTTATTTTCATTTAGCTGTAAATATAATTGTCATTAAAAAAGGGAGTATAAAATACCCCCTCTTTTTAATTATTATTTAGTGCCCATTACAATAATGTGGTTGGACAAACATATTCTGTTCTTGGGGCTTCTGTTTCTAAAATATCATTGAACCCGCCGCGAACATCGGTAACTTTTTCAACACCATTGGCCTTGAAAATAGAGGCTGCAATCAACGATCTATATCCACTTGCGCAATGTAAGAAATATTCCTTATTAGGGTTAATTTCAGCGTAATTATCATGAATGGTTTCTAAAGGGAAATTTTCAACACCAACAACATGTTCAGACTGGTATTCTGATTCTCTCCGAACATCTAATGCAATTTCCATCTCGCCTTTTTTTAGCTTTTTTGCAAATAAATGAGCTGATATAGATCCAATTTTATCTACTTCGTACCCATAGGCAATCCAATCTCTTAATCCACCATTTAGATACCCTAAGGTATTATCATAACCCACTCTTGAAAAACGAGTAACTATTTCATTAACGCGTAATTCATCATCCGCTATAAAAATTATCTTTTGGTTTATATCTTTAATTAAAGCTCCAACCCATGGTGCAAAATTCCCATCAATTCCAATATACCAAGCACCCGGCACTGTTCCTTCTTCAGCATATGATTCTTTAGATCTTGTATCAACAACAAGAATATCTTTACGCTCACTCATTTCCTTAAAGGTGGCAGGGTCTAAAGGAGTAGTACCTCTATGTAAGATTTCATCAATACTCGTATTAACGCCTTTGTTCATCCGAACGTTGTTTGGAAAATAAGCAGGCGGTTGTTTTAATCCGGTTGTAACTTCTTTAATGAATTCTTCTTTGGTCATGTCTGCTCTTAAGGCATAATTGGTCTTCTTTTGATTACCCAACGTGTCAAATGTTTCTGAACTCATATTCTTACCACAGGCAGACCCGGCACCATGTGCAGGATATACTATGATATCATCAGGTAAGGTCATGATCTTATTCCGCAAGGAATCAAATAAATGCCCCGCTAAATCGTCTTGTGTAATACTGCCAGATTTTACTGCTAAATCAGGACGGCCTACGTCACCAATAAACAAACAATCTCCTGTAAAAACATAAGGTGTTTTTCCTTTATCATCAATTAATAAATAAGAAGAAGATTCCATTGTATGGCCCGGTGTATGTAATAATTTAAGGGTAACATCACCTATCTTAAATTCTTCGTTATCCTTGCCACTATGAAATTCGAAATTGGTTTCGGCATTCGGTCCGTATACTATGGTAGCTCCTGTCTTTTTAGAAAGATCTACGTGTCCAGAAACAAAATCGGCATGAAAATGCGTTAAGAATATATATTTGATCTTTGCATTATCTGCTTCAGCCATTCTTAGGTATGGTTCTGTTTCTCTTAGCGGGTCAATAATTGCAGCTTCGCCATTCGACTCTATATAATAAGCCATTTCTGCAAGGCATCCTGTAAACAATTGTTCTACTTTCATTTTTAATTATTTAACTGATTAATAATTATTTAGTACTTTTTAAGTTGCACGAAATTACATAAAGTTACTACTTTTTTTTGTAACATCTGTTACAGATTAACTTAAAATTAACGTTATACATTCGTTTGTTTAATGTACTTTTTAAACTTCTGATCTGGTTCTAGATCTTTGCTTTTTGATTCAAAATAATCAACTCCTTCCTGAATACTCATAAAGAATTTATCAAATCCTGTCTTCTTTATGATTCCCCCTTTTTCCATCGCATCTCGCACCGGACCTTTAATTCCTGTAAATATTATTTCTATATTTTTTGAGGTATAAATGTCTATTACTTCAAGAATAGCATGAACCCCGCTACTATCGAGATTATTCATACTTTCACCATCAATTATAATAAGTTTAAGGTCTTTACCTTTTTCTAATACTAAATCTTCTAAGGTGTCTTTAAAAAACGAAACATTAGCAAAATACAACTGGGCATCAAACCTAACAATTAATATATTGTCATGGATGACTAATTCTTCTTTAAATCGTTCTATATTTCTATAAAAATGGGTTCCCGGTATGTTCGCCAATACAGCAACATGTGGTTTAGTCGTTTTATAAATAACCATCGCTAATGAAAGGATTACACCAATACCAATCCCCTGCTCAATACCAATCGTTAAAGTTGCTATAAAAGTAACTAGCAATAAGAAGAAATCTGTACGATTGCTTTTCCATAAATAGATGGCCTCTTTATAATCTATCAAACCAAATACAGCCACCATGATGACCGAAGCAAGAATTGCTTTGGGAAGGTTATAGAATAAGGGCGTTAAAAACAATAATGTTATAATGATCAATAAGGCGCTGATGATTGATGCTAATCCGGTTTTGGCACCGGCTTGATCATTCACCGCTGTTCTGGAAAAACCTCCTGTTGTAGCAAAAGACTGAAAAAACGAACCAAAGATATTCGCTAATCCAAGCGATATCAATTCTTGATTAGGAACAACTTTATACGTTCTATGTTTCGATTGAATGGCTTTAGCCACTGCAATACTTTCCATAAAACTAACCACAGCTATTGTCAAAGCCATTGGTATTAATACTTGTATAATCGCTATATCGAAAATCGGAATTTGAAATCGAGGTAATGAACTTGGTATTTCTTTTACAATACTAACCGCATACTCTCCAGACCCTAATCCAAACAAAGAGACAACAACGATACCGAATATCACTGCGAATAATTGACTTGGCAAGGATTTATTGATCCTTTTAATTCCAATAATGATCAATATTCCAGTGATGCCAATGATTATGGCCAACCAATTAATTTCTGAAGACCTATTAATGGCTTCTAAAATAATTTCATTTATATGATGTGTTCGCGAGATATTAATTCCCAACAGGTCTTTTAATTGACTTAGCCCAATAATCAAAGCTGCTGCCGATGTAAATCCGCTCACAACGGGATGGGACAAAAAATTTACCAGAAAACCAAGCCTGAATACGCCCAGTAAAAATTGAAAAGCACCCACCAAAAATGCCAAAAGAATGGCGTATGAAATATAGTCTGAAGCCGAAAGACCTTCGAAAGACCCGATCGCTGTAGCAATTAATAAGGAAACCATGGCTACTGGACCAACCGCCAATTGCCTTGATGTACCGAATATAGCGTATATAATTATAGGAATAATAGATGCATACAAACCATAAACAGGAGGAAGTCCGGCTATAGAGGCATATGCTAAGCCCTGAGGTATCAACATAACACCTACCGTAAGACCAGCCCCAATATCGCCCTTTAACCAATCTTTTTTATAATTGGGCAACCATTCTAAAATTGGTATGTATGACTTAAAATTCATGTTTGCAATTTATTAAGAAGGCAAATGTAAATTATCAATATTGACCTCTATGTAACCTCGAATACATATTTAAAAAAATAGAACTAAATTTAAACAACCTTACATTCATCAAAAGCTTTCACTTTACAAGATTTGTCAATTTTTTTATGAATTTCAGCAATGGCAGTTCTTTTATCTTTAAAGAAAATATCACTTCCCATCTCGTCTATAAAACCTCCTTTTTGAAGTATATCTTGACTTATAATTTTTAATCCCGCAATATAAATTCCCCCTCTATTTTCTTGCCACTTTACAACTTCATTTGTTAGCCACTCCGCGGCAGCCAGATCAATAAAATTTATACCATCAGCCGCAATGATGACATGCTGAATTCTATTTTCATCATATAATTTAGATAGATAGTTTGATATTTTATCAATTGATCCAAAATATAATGACCCATCAATACGTACAATTTTTAAATTAGAGCATTCTAAGGCGTTTTCATCTCTTATAATGTTTACTAACCTTTTATTCTTATCTACTCCCAAAGTTGCAATGTTAGGTTGTGAAGTCCGTTCCATATAAAAGAAAAAAGAAGTGAAGATACCTGCAATTAATGCAAATTCAAGATCAAAAAACAGCGTTCCTAATAAAGTAACTGCCAACACTATCAATTCCTTTCCACTACTTTTATAAACCTGTTTTATATGATGAAAATCAATCAGATTATAACCAACTAATAGAATTATTCCGCCCATTGCCGCTTTAGGCAAATAGGAGGCATATTGGGCAAAAACCAATAAGACAATCATTAAAAAAATCGAAGCAAAAATAGCCGACATGGGAGTCTTTGCTCCAGCTTGATGGTTAACACCTGAACGTGTAAAAGAGCCAGAACCGGCATAACTAGAAAAGAAGCTAGCCACTAAATTCGATAATCCCTGACCAATAAACTCCTGATTCCCATCTATTTTTTGATGTGTATGTAGTCCTATTGCTCTTGCTATTGCCACCGCTTCAATTAAGCCAAGTAATGCTAAGACCATGGCGCCAGAACTTAATTTATTAATATTTTGAAATGATAAATCGGGCATTCTAAAGGGTGGAAGGTTTGATGGAATATCTCCAACTGTTTGTATTCCATTTGCATCTCCACCTAATAACATAGCCAATACACTACCAAACACCATAGCAATAAGCATATAATACCTTGACAATGGCTTAATAAAGAACTTAATGATCAATGCAATTGCCAAGGTTCCTGTCGCAACTGTAAAAACAAACCAATTTGTTTCAGTAATATGATCAACTATATAAGTAACTATCTGGACTATTGTGCTGCCTTGAGGTACTTTAATTCCAAACACATGTGATAATTGTTTAAATGCTATTAAAATTCCGGCGCCAGCCGTAAATCCAATGATAACAGAATGGGATACAAAATTTACTAATTTTCCCATTTTTAAAAGCCCCATAGCAAGCTGAAAAAATCCCGCTAAAAAAGTTAACACCAATGAAAGTGAAACAAAGGCTTCCAAATCAGTTTCTGGATTTACAAACTTTATTAAGGTAGAATATACCACTATTGAAATTGCCGTAGTTGGCCCTGAAATCAAATGGTAAGAAGAACCAAACAATGCCGCAACAATGGGTGTGATCATCGCTGTGTAAAACCCATAAATAGGTGGTAAACCAGCAATCATTGCAAAGGCTACTGCCTGAGGAATCACAATAATTGTTCCCGTAATACCTGCTATTAAATCATCTTTCAAAGATCTTTTTGCAAGCGGCAACCAAGTAAGGAAAGGGAAAACTTTCTTAAGCATTAATGAATTTATTATTTTTTAATGTAAAAGTAACATTTTAGCATAAATTAAGATTCCCGCTTTCGCGGGAATATCTTAATATAATTTATTTTTTGTCTTTAGGAATGTAGTAACACCCTCCAGGAGATTTATCTGGTGTAAAGGCTCTTTCAAACCACAGTGGCCTTCTTTCTCCATTTGGTCCGGGAGCAGGACGTGTCATTGCCAGCCATTCTTTGTATACTTCATGAGATTTGTTGGTGTCAACAAATATATCTCCATATTTTTCACCAGCTGCAGGCTTTTCTATTCGTACCCGTTGATGCCAGCAGTGCATACCACTAATTGGGTCTGGATGAACTGCATGCGTGATATTTTGATGCACTCCTCCATCCTTCCAGAAAATTCGTTTTGAATCACTATCACTGGATTCAAATGGCTTAACACCAGAAATAGTATTCATCTTCCATCCACCTTTTCCATCATTTTCTATATTAACTGTATTCGTAGCCCAACGATTTCCTATTTTATCCTGAGGTCGTCTCCATCGTCCAATATGATGTGAACAGGCAACGACTCCCGGTTTCATACTTTGCGTTACCCAAACTTTATCTATAAAGTAACCGATATCTGTATTCATCTTGACCAGATCACCAGTTTTGAATCCCCATTTTGCCGCATCATCCGGATGCATCCAAATTGGATTCCTGTTAGAGATTTCAACCAGCCATTTAGCATTACCCGAACGAGAGTGGATCAATGTTGGTAACCTAAATGTTGGCACCAAAACATACTCTCCTTTAGATTTATCTAAAACATCATTGTGAATATGACTCTTAATATAAGTTGGTGTCGCGTATTCAGGCCATTTCCAGTCTACCATGGTTTGCGAGTAAAATTCATTTTTTCGAGAAGGAGTTGGGAAACCAACACAGGCTTTACCATTTACCATGACCCCTATTGCTTTTCCATCTTTGGTTATTACATCCGTTTCCTTATCAACTTTAGAACCTTTTAATTGTTCTTTCGTTAATTCATTTTCATTTACCTTATAGGATTCACCCATTTCAATTTCAAAGGCACCATATTTTTTCATGTACTCCAATTCAGCAAACTGACCTGTAAATCCGTCTGCTTTTGCCTTTTCGGGTAATCCTTTTACACGCTCGAAAATATACTGATAGTATTCGTCAATTGTAATTTTTTTGCCTGGCCTGTAAGGTGATTCAAAAGTTTTTCTAATGCCCATACTTCCGTCCGGATCAATTCTCCAGGATAATTCTATCCAGAATTCATCTTCTTCCCAAACTTCACCCGGATTGGCTTGATATGTATACTCTACTGGTTTACCATTTCGTCTGGCAGCTTCTCTTAATACAGGTTGACGGAAGGCTACCCAAGTACCTCCATGAGTTGCATAACTGTTTAAATCGTGTCGTTCTGATGCCAATCCCATGGGAAGCACATAATCAGCATAAAAAGCTGTTTCATTCCATGTTGGCGTTAAGGCAGCATGAATACCGAATTTAGATTCATCTGCATACATTTCCATCCAGGTAAATCCGTCAGGATAGGTCCAAACAGGATTGAAAACCCTTGAAAAATACACATCCATCTTTCCCCGGCCTTCTTTTAAGAAATGAGGCAACAATTGACTCATTTCAAAAAACGCCAGCGGATATTCTTTTGGAAAATGTAATTCATTCCATTTCTTTTGAGGTGCCGGCGGATTTGGTTGTGTTGGTTTGAATTTGTTCCATGAATTCGGAGAAGTTCCTCCTTTTGCTCCAACGGCCCCGGTTAAAACAGTTAAGAAATGTAATGCTCTCGCAACACACCATCCACCGAGGTTCGATGCTCCGGCTGCCCTCCAGTTATGTGATGCAAAACGTTCTCCTGCCTCTCCTATTAGATGGGCTATCTCAATAATCATTTCTGCTTTGACTCCTGATTCTTTTTCTGCAAATTCCGGAGTATATTCCTTATACTCTTCTATCATTGCAGCGATATAATTTTCAAAAGTTACAGCTTTTTTAGGATGCCTGGCTTTTAAATATTGTTTCCAGTTTGTCCAATTTTCCAAATAATCACGATTGTATAATCCTTCTTCTAAAATGATCAATGCCATTGCCAATAATACAGCTGCTTCGGTTCCGGGATAAGACGGTAACCAATAATCGGACATAGATGCAGTATTGGATAAACGAGGATCCATCGTTGCCAATTTAGCCCCTTTCATTTTACCTTCGATAATACGCTGTGCATGTGGATTAAAATAATGTCCAGACTCTAAATGCGCAGATACTAACAAAATAAATTTTGCATTGGCGTGATCTGGAGAAGGTCTGTTGTATCCATACCAAAGATTATAACCAAAACGCGCTCCAGAAGAACAAATATTTGTATGCGAATTATGACCATCTATTCCCCAACCTTGAAGGATCCAGTTCATAAATTTCTCATGTCCCGGGCGTCCAACGTGATATGCAATTTCGTTATGACGGTCTTCCTTGATCGCTTTTCTGATTCTTGCTGCAATAGTATCCAGCGCTTCATCCCAGGATACACGTTCCCATTCTCCGTCACCTCTCTTACCTTTCCTTTTTAATGGGAATAAAATTCGATCAGGATCTGTAATCTGGTTTATAGTAGCCGGACCCTTTGCACAGTTTCGCCCTCTGCTTCCGGGGTGATGCGGATTCCCTTCGAATTTTTTAACTTCTTGGGTTTCTTTATCTATAAAAGCCGTTAAACCACAAGCACTTTCGCAGTTAAAGCAAGTAGTAGGAACGATCTGATATGTTTTCTTTTCCTTCTTAGGCCATACCTTCGGATCGTATTCTACCCAGTTATCCCATTTTTCGGGTGGGGGAAAGTTCTCATACATTTGTGCCACTTCTTCATCTGTAAAATGACGCATATCGTTATCAAAATCTTGATACCCTTCTTTGTGCAGATTAGGAATAATGCCTAATTTTTCTGCTATATTTTCTATAAATGATGGTTTTTTATATCCCATGATCAGTTGATTTTAAATTAAGCTAATGGAATTCTTTGTGGTGCTTCCACCCAGATTTTCTCTGTAATAATAATTCCAATTAATACACATACTCCCGATAAAACGATTGACATTTCAA
>CBDUPN010000033.1:0-18665 GCA_965369125.1 uncultured Aureibaculum sp.
TAGAGCATCTCCCTTTTAAGGAGAGGGTCCTGGGTTCGAGCCCCAGCCCGGTCACTTTTATAATTAAAGTTAAGCTTTTTAGCTTAACTTTTTTTAATTTTACACCCTTTCTCAATGCACATGTGGCGGAATTGGTAGACGCGCTAGCTTGAGGGGCTAGTATCCTTTTTGGATGTGCAGGTTCAAGTCCTGTTATGTGCACTTAAATTAAATGCTCATTGAATTATAAATAAATTGGTATCCTTTTTGTAATTAATTTAACGAAATTTAATTGAATATTTAGTATCATTGCCTCATGCAAAAAGAAATATATATTGCTTTATTCCTGCTTGCTTTTGTGAATTTAACCTATTCACAAGATAAGAATACGCAGGAGATAGATTCCGTTAGAAAATTAAGAGGTAGAATTATAAGTGTTACCGACAAAAAACCCTTACAAAGTGCACATATTGTAAATTTAAACTCCGTGGTGGGTACTACTACAACCCGTCAAGGACTTTTTGTGATCCCTGCCAAAGCAAATGACACTTTATTTATATCGTATGTCGGATTTCAATCTATTAAACTAAAAGTTACAAAAGATCTCTTAAAGGGTAATGAGCTGGAAATCGCCATTCATGAAAAAACTGTTGATATAGACGAAGTTACTGTTAAAATCCATGATCTGATCGGCGTATTGGAGATAGATGCTAAAAATGTACCAACTGATGAATTTACCAGAATTCATATCGACGGACTCCCACAAGCATATGAAATTGGCAGGCCAAAAGCAAAGGAATATACTTCTCTGGCAGGCGCACTCTTTAATCCGGTTGACTTTTGGTATAATAAATTTGGTAAAAAACCAAAAGAGTTACAGAAATTAAAGAAACTCAAAGAAGAAGACCAGTTAAGGGATATCATGGAAGAAAAATTTAGCCGTGAGATCCTTATGGATTATATGGACATGAGTAGAAAAGAACTCAACGATCTTCTTAAAGAATGTAATTACTCTGATAATTTTATTAGAAAAGCCAGTGATCTGCAGGTAATCGAAGCGGTTTTAGAATGCTACGAGAACTATAGGGCTATCAAAAAAGGCACCGTCACTAAAGATAAGATCAGGATCAATAACAAAGATGATAATTAATAAAAAAGGCCGGTATTAACCGGCCTTTTATTTTATTGATTACCTCCGAGTATAAGAGGCATGCCATCCTTGCCGCTGCCTATTACAACCACCTTTGAATTCTGCGATTTTGCCAGCTCTAATGTGGCTTCAATACCCTTATCTTTTAAGATCTTATCTGTTAAAGACGCACTTAGTATACGGTTGGCATCTGCCTTACCTTGTGCCTCAATAATTACTTTTTCTGCTTCTTTAGCAGCAGTTACCAATCGGAATTCATACTCCAATGATTCCTGTTCTTGTTTTAATTTACGTTCAATAGCGTCTTTAATAGTATTTGGTAACGTTACGTCACGTACCAAAATTTCATTGAGCTGAACATATTGCTTGTCAAGAATTTTTTTAGTTTCTTCAAAAATTTCAACCTGAATTGCATCACGTTTTGTTGAATACAATTCATCTGGAAGATAACGCCCTACAACACTACGCGCTGCACTTCTAATAGCAGGTTTAATTACACGATCTAAATAATTTTCACCAAGTGATTGATGCAGGTTCCCTAAATCTTTATATACCGGTTCATACCATGCAGAAGCATCAATTTGAATTTCTAATCCGTTCTTAGAAAGAACTTTCATTTTTTCAAATAATTCTTGTTGTCTTACTTCGTAGATGTAAACCTTATTCCAAGGAGCTACCACATGAAACCCCTCTCCCATAGCGGGTTTATCTATTACCACACCGCCGCCGAATCGTTTCCATAAGACACCAGCCTCACCTGCCTCAACAGTTACAAAAGATTTTGAAAAAAATATAATTGCAATGATGATTGCAAAGATTATTGGCAATCCTAATTTTGGAAAATTTAATTGATTGTTATTCATTTGTTTATTAATTTTTGTTTAATTATATAAGTCCTCTATATTTACGTAAAAACCACTCTAAACTTAATAGAAATAATACGAAGCCTAAGAGTAATTTCCAATCGATCAAAGATACAGTTTTTTCAATGCTTTTCTGTACAGTTACGTATCTTTTATCCGACAACAAGGTTTCTATAAAGTCATTCGTTTGGTTGATAAAAAAATAGGAACCCCCCGAAGCTTCGGCAATTCCTTTCAGATCCTTTATATTAGCGGTAGTAAATTGCTGTTCTACCTCGTAAGGAAGCACTGTTAATGAGCCAGTTTTAGTAATATTTTGATTTTGAACCTTGACATTAAAACTGTAGTTGCCCGCTGTTAAATCGCTTAAAGAAACTTGAAAATTATTCTGATTTAAGGTAAAAGGTATCTTTCTGGATGTTTTAGTATCGAGGTTGGTTATGGTTAGTTCTAACAAGGCATCCTTATCAAAATTATAATTCGCATCAAAAAATTGTGATGTAATCGTAACCTTACTATTAGCAAATTCGAAAGGATTATAATTAATTTCTAATCGATTCGTGCGTTTAGAGCTGGATAAATATTGAATTAACTGGTCGAAAAAAGTGTCGAATTCGACGAAGGATTGTTTGGTTACTTTACTATACATGCGCCATTTCCAGATGTTTTCACCAAATAGTACCGCGCCTCTTTTATCCTGCATAGAAAAGGTAGTTAATAAGGGCTCTTCTGTTTCATAATTAACAATTTTTTGATATAGAATTGGCTTCATGGGTGCCGCGAATTGAATCTGCCCAAAAAAATCTTCTAAAGGCGGATAATCGCTAAAACCAATATCTTCAAGAATGAACTCATCAAAAGTTGAATTAAAAACAGCAGCATACTCCTCGGTTTTATTAATACTATTCCTTTTAAAAAAGGGCTGCACCTGATTTAAGAATTTCCAATCGGTTTTGGTTCCTGTTATTACAAAGACATTCGTATTTGAATTTAAAATATTGTTAATTATTTTATTAAAGTTTCTATTAGGTTGATATATTATAACTAATTGATAATCATTGTATTTGATGCTTGTATTTAAATCAATTAAAATATCAACCTTCCGCTGCTGGTTCATTTCAATAGATCGCTTCAACATGCTAATATCTGGATGATTGATTGCGGTTACAATTAAAATCTTAGCCTGTTCATCAATTACTTCTATACTGAAATTATGATCATTGTTCAATTTATTTTTTTCATTCGGAAGCGGGGTAATAGAAATGTTATAATTATGTATACCCACCTTAGATGCAGGTAAATAAAATTGGATATTCTGGGAATTTTTATCTTGAGTAAATTGTACTGTTCGAGAAAATACAACAGTATTATTTTGTCTAACTGTAAGTGTTTTATTAATGTCTTCCTTGCCATCATAAAGCAAAAAGACCTCTACCGGAAATTTATTATTTAGAGTGGTATATCTATTTGCATTAACCTGACTTATTTGTAAATCATCATAACGTACCGTATCCCCCACTATTACCGGGTAAATTGGTTGTTTCGATCTATAGAATTCATAATTTGCACCCTGTGTTTGATTTCCATCGGTTACCAATACCACGGGTGCAATATCTTCACTATTAATGGCTTCAAGAGATTGTAACGACTTTAAAATATTTGTTTCTTGTTGATCAAAATTAAAAGTGTCTTGTTTCGCAACCTGATCTGAAAAAGCATAATAATTGATCGTAAACTTTTCATTTAATTCCTTATTATTTTTAGTGAGTGCTAACAAACTTTTTACTTGTTCCTCCTGACTTGAATAGCGAATTGACGAAGAATTGTCGACCAAAAAATTTAATCCTGGCTTAATATCTTCGAACTGCTTGATCGTTGTTCTTGGATTTATAAATAAAACCAACATAAAAAAAATTGAAAAAAATCGTAAAACTGCGAACACTAGCAGATGCCTACCTTTTTGTTTTTCTTTAAAAAAATATTGAAAAAAAACCATCATAAATGCTATGATGGCTGCCAATACAATAAATAAAATAGTAAGTGTAGACATTCTTATTGTTAAGCTGTTAATTCGTTATGTAAGCATTCCCCCATCAACGTGTAATGTCTGTCCGGTAATATAAGAAGAAAGGTCCGATGCTAAAAATACACAAGCATTGGCAACATCTTCGGGAGTACCCCCTCGCTTTAATGGTATGGCATCGCGCCAAGTTTTTACGGTTTCCTCCGGTAATACGCCTGTCATTTCGGTCTCAATAAAGCCAGGTGCAATCGCATTACATCTTATATTTCTTGAACCTAATTCTAAAGCAACCGATTTGGTAAAACCTAGGATACCGGCCTTTGAAGCCGCATAATTAGCCTGACCCGCATTTCCCTTTACTCCCACCACAGAACTCATATTTATAATTGAACCCGACCTTTGTTTCATCATTGGCCGAATTACAGCTTTCGTTAAATTGAAGACCGATTTTAAATTCACTTCTATAACCTTATCAAAATCTTCTTCAGATATTCGCATTAACAGATTATCCTTGGTAATTCCGGCATTATTTATCAAAATATCTATACTCCCGAAATCTTCAATAACTTTGAGCGCTAGCTCCTGTGCCGCATTAAAA
Organism: uncultured Aureibaculum sp.; assembly: GCA_965369125.1. Classification (GTDB taxonomy): domain Bacteria; phylum Bacteroidota; class Bacteroidia; order Flavobacteriales; family Flavobacteriaceae; genus Aureibaculum. Next base: position 4,614 of record CBDUPN010000033.1, read on the forward strand.
TCTGCCGCGTTAGATTGATATCCTTTCGCTTTTATACCATGGGCTGCGAGATCTTTTTCCAGCGCTTTTGCCGCCTCTGCGGATGAACTATATGTAAAAGCTACGTTGGCACCATTTTTAGCAAAAACTTCTGCAATTCCTCTTCCTATACCTCGGGTTGCTCCTGTTATAATAGCTGTTTTATTTTCTAGTAATTTCATAGACAAGTAGTTTGGATTTAATTGAAATCAAAGATAGCAAATTAATTATTTTCTAAGATCGAATAAGACATAAAGCATTAAAAACATAAAAACCAACATAAAAGCCTGTCGCAATAATACGACAGGCCTTAAAAACATTGTATAAAATATTTGATTTATTTTAAGACTTCCGCAACTTTTTTACCTATTTCAGCAGGTGAATTTACGACGTGAATTCCATTGGCAGCTAATATCGCCATTTTGGCTTGTGCTGTATCATCCTTACCTCCAACAATCGCTCCGGCATGCCCCATTGTTCTTCCTTTTGGTGCCGTTTGCCCTGCGATAAATCCAACCACAGGTTTTCTGTTACCATCTGCCTTGATCCATTTCGCAGCATCTGCTTCTAGTTGTCCACCTATCTCACCTATCATCACAATACATTTGGTATCCTTATCATTCATTAATAATTCAACTGCCTCTTTAGTTGTTGTTCCAATAATTGGGTCACCTCCTATTCCAATGGCAGTAGTAATTCCCAATCCTTGTTTTACAACCTGGTCGGCCGCCTCATATGTTAGCGTTCCGGATTTAGATACAATTCCAACACTGCCCTTTTTAAATACGAAACCGGGCATAATACCAACTTTAGCTTCTTCAGGAGTTATTACCCCAGGACAATTTGGACCAACCAATCTACACTCTTTATCATTCAAATAAGCCTTTACTTTAACCATATCGGCCACAGGTATTCCTTCTGTAATACAAATGATCACCTTTATACCCGCAGCTGCCGCTTCCATAATCGCATCAGCAGCAAATGCCGGTGGAACAAAAATAATGCTAGTATCCGCTTTTGCTTTTTCAACAGCTTCTGAAACCGTGTTGAAAACAGGTCTTTCCAGATGGGTTTGCCCACCTTTTCCTGGAGTTACCCCGCCAACGACATTCGTACCATATTCTATCATTTGAGATGCATGGAAAGTTCCTTCACTCCCCGTAAAGCCTTGAACTATTATTTTTGAATTTTTATTTACTAAAACACTCATGTATGTAACTGTTTATTGGTTAATTAATTATGGTAAAAGTAAATTGTAATATTTACATTAAGAAATATTTCCAATTAAATATTATTTACCTTTTCAATAAGTTCTGGAATTAGCTTTATACCTGCCAATTCCCGATATTTTTTTCTGGCATCATCACAAGGTGAACCAAAATAGGCCTTACCCCCTTCCAGGTTCCTTCCTACCCCTGATTGGGCATAAACAACGGCTCCTTTACCGATGGTTATTCCGCTTATCACACCTACTTGACCCCATAGCGTTACTTCATCTTCAATAACGGTACAGCCTGCAATTCCTACATGTGAAGCGATCAAACAACGCTTCCCAATAACGGTATCATGGGCAATCTGAACCTGATTATCAATTTTTGTACCTTCCTTTATTGTTGTGTCTCCTGTAACACCTCTGTCGATGGTGCAGGAAGCACCAATATCAACATTATTTTCAATAACAACCTTTCCACAGGATTTCAACTGATCAAATCCTTCGGGTCTTTTTTTATAGTAAAAAGCATCAGAACCCAGAACGGTTCCGGCATGGATGGTTACATTGTTCCCGATTACGGTATCATCATAAATAGTAACATTTGGATGGATCAAACAATCATTGCCAATCACAACGTTATTGCCTATAAAAACGTTCGGTTGAATCTTGGTGCCTTTACCAATTTTTGCTGAATCGGATATGCTTTTAATTGAGGTTTGAAATGGTTTGAAATGGACAGCAAGCTTATTAAAATCTGAAAAAGGATCATCCGATATCAATAATGCCTTTCCCTTGGGGCAATCAACTTTTTTATTGATCAACACAATAGTTGCGGCAGAATTCAATGCCTTTTCATAATACTTTGGATGATCGACAAATACAATATCACCTTTTTCGACAACATGTATTTCGTTCATGCCTAATACAGGAAAATTATCTGTTCCAAGATATTCAGAATCAATCAATTCTGATATTTCTTTTAATGTATAAGTTCTAGGAAATTTCATAAAAATTATTCTTTTACCCTCTCCTGATAAGACCCTTTATCTGTTTCAATTTTGATTTTATCTCCTTCATTTATAAACAAAGGGACATTTACGCTAGCACCTGTTTCTACTATTGCCGGTTTTGTGGCATTGGTGGCAGTATTACCCTTGATTCCGGGTTCTGTATGTGTTACTTCCAAAATTACACTAGATGGCATTTCAACTGATAATGGCAATTCGTCTTCCGCCCTTACGATTACCGTAACTACTTCACCTTCTTTCATTAAATCCGGAGAATCTAAAAAGTCTTTTTGCAATGTAATCTGAGTATAATCATCATTATTCATAAAATGATAAGTATCTCCTTCGCTGTACAAATATTGATATTTACGAGTTTCTACCCTCACCTCATCAATTTTATGACCCGCACTGAAGGTATTATCTATTACACGTCCAGTCGTTAGGCTTTTTAATTTAGTCCGTACAAAAGCTGGTCCTTTACCGGGTTTAACATGCTGAAATTCAACAATTTTATAAGTATCGTTATTATAAATGATACATAAACCTTTCTTAATATCTGATGATGTTGCCATGTAATGTTATTGGTACAATTATTATATTCCGCTTATATAACCCTTCATTATTCCACGTTGGGAATTTCTGATAAACGTGATTATTTGATCCCTTTCCGGAGTTGCTTCTAATTCGGCTTCTATTATTTCTAAAGCTTGTGTAGTATTATTGTTTAACTGGTAAAGTATTCTATAGATATACTGTATTTCCTTAATCTTATCTGAAGTGAAACCACGCCTTCGTAAGCCAATTGAATTAATACCGACATATGATAAGGGTTCTTTTGCAGCCTTTGTAAATGGCGGGACGTCTTTACGAACCAATGAACCTCCCGAGATCATTGCATGGTCTCCGATATGAATAAATTGATGAACAGCAGCCAAACCTCCAATAATCGCATGTTCTCCAACTACGACATGGCCCGCCAAGGCAACGCCGTTAACAACTATTGAATTATTTCCTAGGATACAATCATGTGCAATATGTGCTGTTGCCATGATCAAGCAATTTTCTCCAATTTCTGTTTTACCATAAGCTTTGGTACCCCTATTGATAGTAGCGCATTCTCTCACGGTAGAATTATCTCCAATGATCGTAAGTGAATCTTCACCCTCAAATTTTAGATCTTGTGGTATGGCAGAAATTACAGCACCTGGAAATATCCTGCAATTCTTACCTATTCGGGCACCTTCCATGATGGTAACGTTAGACCCGATCCATGTTCCCGAACCAATAGTTACATTATTATGTATGGTTGTAAATGGTTCAACAACAACGTTGGTTGCTATTTTAGCCCCGGGATGTACATATGCCAACGGTTGATTCATAATTATTCTGTTCTTTTTACAATTTGAGCCATTAATTCTGCCTCAACTACTAATTTATTATTTGCATAGCCATAAGCTTGCATATGACAAATTCCCCTTCTTATAGGCTCTACTAATTCGGCCTTAAAGATCAAGGTGTCACCGGGTAATACTTTTCTTTTAAATTTAACCTTGTCCATTTTCATAAAATAGGTTAAATAATTTTCTGGATCTGGAACCGTGCTCAAAACTAATATTCCTCCTGTCTGTGCCATGGCCTCAACTTGTAAAACACCCGGCATTACTGGAGCTCCCGGGAAATGGCCTATAAAAAAAGACTCATTCATGGTTACATTTTTCATACCAACCACACTTTTATCAGTTAATTCAATGATCCGGTCGATTAATAAAAATGGAGGTCTATGGGGTAAAATACTCATGATCTTATGAATATCCATTAGTGGCGGTTCATTAAGATCGTATTGAGGCACATTATTCCTCTTTTCTATCTTAATTATTTTTGATAATTTTTTAGCGAATTGCGTATTTACGTTATGACCTGGTTTATTAGCGATTACTTTACCACGGATCTTCGTCCCTACTAGTGACAAGTCGCCAATAACATCCAACAACTTGTGGCGAGCGGCTTCATTGGGCCAATGTAATGTTAAATTATCTAATATCCCGTTAGGTTTTACCTTTACAATATCCTTTTTAAAGGCAACACGCAACTTCTTCATTGATTCTGCTGAAAGCGGCTCATCAACATACACGATTGCATTGTTTAAATCTCCCCCTTTAATAAGGTCGTTATCTAATAACATCTCTATTTCGTGCAAAAAGCTAAATGTTCTTGCCGCGGCAATTTCTTTTTTAAAATCTGATATATTCTTAAGATAGGCATTTTGAGTACCCAATACTTTCGTGCCAAAATCGACCATAGCTGTTACCTCATAATTATCAGATGGCATTACTATGATCTCACTTCCGGAGCTTTCATCTTTATAAGAGATGACTTCTTTAACTATATATTCTTCTACTTCTGCCTTCTGTTCTTGAATCCCGGCTTTTTCTAGGGCTTCGACAAAAAATTTCGAAGAACCATCCATGATAGGAGGCTCCTGGGCATCTAGTTCTATGCAAATATTATCAATTCCAAGGCCAACGACAGCAGCCAACACATGCTCTGAAGTATTAATTTTAACACCATTTTTCTCCAAATTAGTACCGCGCTGTGTATCCACAACATATTCTGCTTTGGCTTCTATAATAGGAAAACCTTCCAGGTCTGTTCTGGTAAAAGCATAGCCGTAATTCTCAGGTGCTGGTTTAAAGGTAATATTAACTTCTTTACCTGTATGCAAACCTACGCCGGATAGCGATACTTCTCTTTTTATTGTTTTTTGTTTAGTGCTCATTGATATTTTTAGTGGCAATTAACATCTTTTCTATTTCATTAACCCTATCAACTAATTTTGATAGATTTTTAAAATGAACATATGACTTATTATAATCTGCATAAGGCAATGCCGGACTGCCTTGAACAGTTTCATTATCTTTTAGGTTTCTGGAAATACCAGATTGCGCTTGAATTCTTACATTATTACCAATAGTGAGATGGCCAACAATACCCACCTGACCACCAATCTGACAATTCTTGCCAATTTTAGTAGATCCTGCAATTCCAGTTTGGGCCGCAATAACCGTATTTTCGTTAATTTCTACATTATGCGCTATTTGAATTTGATTATCCAATTTAACGCCGTTCTTAATAACAGTCGATCCCAATGTAGCCCTATCTATTGTTGTTCCCGAACCAATATCTACATGATCTCCAATGACTACATTGCCGGTTTGTGGTACTTTTTTATATCTTCCTTTCTCATCTGGTACAAATCCGAAACCATCACAGCCGATAATAACGCCCGAATGTATCACACATTTTTTACCAATTATGGATTCTGAATATATTTTCGCACCAGCAAATAGCATAGTACCGTCACCTATTTTACAATTATCGCCTATATATACATTTGGATATATTTTTACATTTTCACCTATAATAACATTATTTCCAATATAAGAAAATGCACCGATATAATGATGATCACCTATGGAAGCGCTCTCACTAATAAAATTAGGTTTTTCAATGCCTCCTTTATTTAATTTAACCTGATTATAATATTCTAACAAAGTTGAGAAGGCTTTATATGAATCTTCTACCTTTATGAGAGTAGCAGAAACAATTTTTTCAGGAATAAAACTTTTATTAACAATAGCTATAGATGCATTTGTAGAATACAAATATGACGTGTATTTCGGGTTGGAGAGAAAAGTCAGTGATCCTTTTTCTCCTTCTTCAATCTTAGAGAGTTTAAAAACTTCCTCATTAGGGTTTCCTACAACTTCTCCTTGAAGAATTTCTGAGATCTGTAAAGCTGTAAATTTCATTCCTGCAAAAGTATAAAAAAAAACTAAGGCAATGATAACCTTTTAATTACTTGGGATAATATATAAAATGTTTTACCACGGTTTTTGTGAGCGCCAGTAAATTTAAATGGTCTGATGCCCTGGTAATATCAATCAATTCACCTGATTTATAAAGGATATTAATTGAATTTTCATTTAAATCGTATGCCTGATTTTCAATAATCCCATTTTTAACAAAGTATTCTATATGCTTAGTATCTATGCCAAGCTTTAAAATGGTGTCTGATTTAATTCCTGAGATCAAATTTTTCGAAAACTTTTTATCCTGAATAATTATTTTTGGCAACTTTCTGTTCAATAATGACCGACATAAACTAGATAAAACATAGTCGGAATGATGAATCCATAATTTAACGGCCATTATAATATCATGATCGTCTATTTCTGCAAAGTTCTTAAGGGTTGTTTTATCGAAATTTTTATTATTGTCATATTTTAAGAATAATTTCAACGGTTTACTACTTTCAAGATCATCTCCATTAATGATCAATTCCTTAGCTCTTTTAAGAATATTTACTAAAATATGATCTGCCACTAAACTGGTTTTATGTAGATAGACCATCCAATACATCAGGCGCCTGGCCACAATAAATTTTTCGACCGAGTATATGCCCTTTTCTTCTACTACCAATTGATCATCAACAACATTTAACATGGAGATGATGCGTTCTGCATTGATATTACCTTCTGTCACCCCTGTATAAAAACTATCCCTTTTTAAATAATCTAACCTGTCAATATCCAATTGGCCTGAAACCAATTGATTAAAAAATTGTCGCTTATATTTTCCTTGAAAGATCTCTATAGCTAAACTAAGTTTGCCTTTAAATTCCTTGTTTAATTCTTTCATGAACAACAAAGAAATCTCTTCATGTTTAATATTAGTTACCAGACTATGCTCCAAGGTATGTGAGAAAGGACCATGGCCAATATCATGCAATAAAATGGAAATTAAAAGAGCTTCGGCTTCACGATCGCTAATTTTAATATCTTTAGATTTTAGCGTTCTGATCGTTTTTTGCATTAAGTACATGGCTCCAATTGCATGTTCGAACCTTGTATGATGTGCTCCCGGGTATACAAAATGAGATAATCCCATCTGAGAAATACGCCTTAGCCTCTGAAAATAAGGGTGTTCTATAATATCAAAAATTAAAGCACTCGGAATATTAATAAATCCGTAAATTGGGTCGTTAAAAATTTTAAATTTGTTCAATCAAAAAATATTTAAAAGTAAGAATACAAAAATAGTCGATTAATTTTTAATTAATATATAACTCTAAGAGAATGAATGCAATAAAAATATTATGGGTAGATGATGAAATTGAATTATTAAAACCGCATCTCTTATTTTTAGAAAAGAAGAATTACGATGTAAGCACTTGTAATAATGGCGCTGATGCTATTGAAACAGTTGAAGAAGGTAAATACGATATCGTCTTTTTAGACGAAAACATGCCCGGATTATCTGGTATAGAAACATTGGCCCAAATAAAATCAAAGCTTCCCAACCTTCCTATTGTTATGATCACAAAAAGTGAAGAGGAATATATTATGGAGGAAGCCATAGGTGCAAAAATTGCCGATTATTTAATAAAACCTGTAAACCCGAATCAAATATTATTAAGCCTAAAGAAAAATCTCGATCATTCCCGGTTGGTTTCAGAAAAAACCACTTCTAATTATCAGCAAGAGTTCAGAAAAATATCAATGGACCTTGCGATGGTCAACACGTTTGAGGAATGGGCCGAGTTATATAAAAAATTAGTGCACTGGGAAATAGAGCTAGAATCGATCGCAGACCCAGGAATGATAGAAATTCTGGAAAGTCAGAAGCAAGAAGCCAACTCACAATTTTATAAATTCATACAAAAACATTATCAGAGCTGGTTCGAAGGAGATGATAAACCATTATTATCGCATGACCTATTTAAGGAAATAATTGCACCCATAGTCACTAAAAATAAAGGAACTTTATTGGTTGTTATTGACAATTTACGCTATGATCAACTTCGAATTTTAGAGCCGATCATTAATAACTATTATAAGAAAGAGGAAGAGTTGTCTTATTATAGTATACTGCCTACGGCAACCCAGTATGCAAGAAATGCCATTTTTTCGGGATTAACACCTCTGGAAATGGAGAAAAGACATCCCGATTATTGGAAAAACGATATAGACGAGGGTGGAAAGAATTTATTTGAAAATGAATTTCTAACGGCTCAATTAAAACGACTAAATTTAAATATTAAGCACGAATACCATAAGATCACAAGTATGCCCAAAGGCAGAGATCTTGCCGCTAATTTTAAGTCTATCAAAGACAATGACCTCACTGTGATCGTATATAATTTTGTTGATATGTTATCGCATTCAAGAACTGAGATGGAAATGATCAAGGAATTGGCAAGTGATGATAAAGCCTACCGCTCCTTAACACTAAGTTGGTTTAAAAATTCACCATTATTAGAAATGATCCAAAAAGCCCAGGAATATGGACTTAAATTGATCATCACAACAGATCATGGTACTATTAATACAAAAAGGCCTACCAAAATTGTGGGTGAAAAAAGTATTAGTGCCAATTTGAGATATAAGACCGGAAGAAGCCTAACCTATAATGATAAAGATGTTTTTGCAGTAAAAAATCCTCACGATATTCAGTTGCCATCCATTCATATGAGCAGTTCTTTCGTATTTGCCAAGGAGGATTTCTTTTTCGCGTATCCGAATAACTATAATCATTATGTTAAATATTATAAGAATACTTATCAGCACGGTGGTATTTCATTAGAAGAAATGATCATACCCTGTGTAATAATGGATCCTAAATAATAGTATTACTGATTCGAGGATTTTTTGAAGATTTTTATTTAACAAATTCATAATTTCTGTTAAGAAATTTTAGCGAATTCATTGTGATTATTAAGTATAAAATGCCCAAATTTGCTTCTTAAATTCTTATCAATGAAAAAGCATAATTTTAGTGCAGGTCCATGTATTTTACCACAGGAAGTTTTAAAGAAAGCTTCGGAAGCGATTCTTAATTTCAATAATGACAATTTATCACTTATAGAGATATCACACAGAAGTGCACCTTTTGTAAATGTGATGGAAAAAGCAAGAAGTTTAGTTCTTGAATTAATGGATCTTGAAGATAAAGGTTATAAGGTATTATTCTTGCAAGGTGGTGCTAGTTTGGAATTTTTAATGGTACCATACAATCTCCTTAAAATGAACGGCAGAGCTGCCTACCTCGATACCGGTACATGGAGTTCGAAAGCTATTAAAGAAGCAAAATTATTCGGGGATATCGATGTTGTCGCATCCTCAAAGGATAAAAATTATAACTATATCCCTAAAAATTATAAGATTCCAGCCGAAGCAGATTATTTTCATTGTACAAGCAATAATACCATTTTTGGTACACAATTGAAATCTTTTCCAAAAACCGAAAGCTTAATGGTCTGTGATATGAGTTCTGACATTTTTTCTCGTCAACTTGATTTCTCACAATTCGACCTTATCTATGCAGGTGCTCAAAAGAATATGGGTCCGGCCGGTACAACATTAGTGGTCGTTAAAGAAGATATTTTAGGAAAGAATGGCAGACAAATTCCTTCAATGCTCGATTACAAGGTTCATATATCTAAAGACAGTATGTATAATACCCCATCTGTATTTGCAGTATATGTTTCTATGTTAACCTTGCAATGGTTAAAAGACCTTGGAGGTATCAAGGCTATCGAAAAAATTAATAATGCCAAAGCCGAATTACTTTATAATGAAATCGACCATAATCCACTTTTCAAAGGTGCTGCCGAAAAGGAAGACCGTTCTACAATGAACGCCACTTTTTTATTGACCGATGACAGTTTAAAAGATAAATTTGATTCGATGTGGAAAAGTGCCGGTATCAATGGGTTAAACGGACATCGGTCTGTTGGAGGTTATAGAGCAAGTATGTACAATGCTTTACCTTTAGAGAGTGTTCAAGTACTGGTAGATGTCATGAAAAAATTAAATAGTTAATTAAAAAGAAAGATGTCAGCATCTTTATCTTAAACAATAAATAAAATGAAAGTATTAGCCAATGATGGTATCGCAACGAGTGGTACAATAGCCTTAGAAAATGCAGGATTTGAAGTTATTTTAACTACTGTTGCCCAAGAGCAATTAGTAGATTATATAAATAAAAATAAGATTGATGTACTTTTAGTGAGAAGTGCCACTAAAGTGCGTAAAGATATTATTGATAATTGTCCCTCTATTAAAATTATAGGGAGAGGTGGTGTTGGTATGGATAATATTGATGTTGAATATGCGCGTTCTAAAGGAATTAAAGTGATAAATACGCCTGCAGCCTCTTCACATTCTGTAGCAGAACTGGTATTTGCACACCTTTTCGGAATGGTCCGTTTTCTCCATGATTCTAACAGGATCATGCCGCTTGAAGGAGACTCAAGATTTAAAGACCTTAAAAAGGCCTATGCTAAAGGTGTCGAACTAAAAGGAAAGACCTTAGGTATATTCGGATTTGGTCGTATTGGTCAGGCGACTGCAAAAGTGGCTTTGGGTGTTGGTATGAAAGTAGTTGCCTATGATCCCTATATAAAAAGTGCCGACCTCGAATTGGATTTTTTTGACGGACAAAAACTTAAGTTTAAAATAGATACGATTTCAAAAGAAGAAGTATTGAATCAGGCTGACTTTTTAACTTTACATGTTCCGGCTCAAGATAAATATGTAATATCCACAAAGGAATTTGAAATGATGAAAGATGGTGCATGTATTGTAAATGCAGCTCGCGGTGGAGTTATAGATGAGGTAGCCCTGGTATCAGCATTAGAAAGTGGCAAAATATCCAAGGCAGCGCTCGATGTGTTTGAAAATGAGCCTTCACCGGAGATCCAACTTTTAATGAATCCTAATATATCGTTAACACCACATATCGGAGCTGCGACCGGAGAAGCTCAAAATAGGATTGGTAGTGAATTAGCCGATCAGATTATTGAAATACTGGGCTAAATGGCGATTGTAAATCCATTTTGTGCGGTTAGGGCACCTAGAGATAAGGTAGCCCTGGTTTCTTCGCGTTCTTATGAAGCTTATTCTCCTGCCGAATTAGGTGCACAACTTAGTTTTAATCCATTCTCCTTCTTACATATCATTAGTCCTAGTTATAATATTCGTCAAGAAATATCTATGGAAGATCGTTTTGAAATGATTCGTGAGAAATATGAAGAATTTAAAAAACTTGATCATTTACATATGGATGAGGCTCCTGCTTTTTATATCTATAAAAAGGTTACTAACAGATATTCATGCTGTGGTATTATAGCTGCAACAAGTGCCCTGGATTATGAAAAAAATATAATAAAAAAACATGAAAAAACAATAGATAGCAGGGAGGTTTTATTTGAAAAATATTTAAAAACCGTTGGCTTTAATGCTGAACCGGTACTCCTCACCCATCCAGAAAACAAAATAATTAGGTCTATCTTACAAAAATATGAGGCCAAAAGGGCTGAATATGAGTTCACCACCGGTAACTACAAAACGCATTACCTTTGGCTAGTTAACGATGTACATGATATCAATACGATTAGGAAAGAATTTGAGAAAATGGAATCATTATATATTGCCGACGGCCATCACCGGTCTGCTTCTTCATTTTTATTGGCCAAAAATTTGCAAAATGAAAATCCTAATCATACTGGAAAGGAAAATTATAATTTCTTTATGAGTTATCTAATTTCGGAATCTGATTTAAAGATCTTAGAATTCAACAGGCTGATTAAAGATCTAAATGGCTTATCAAAAGAACAATTTTTAGATAAATTATCGGTTTGGTATCGCATACAAAATAAAGGTGTTGCCTTGTACAAGCCTTCAAAGAAACATCACTTTAGTATGTATTTAGATGGGGAATTTTATTCTTTATACCTTAAAAAAGATACATTTGAAATTGATAATCCCCTAAGTGATCTAGACCCGCAATTACTTTTTGAAACGGTTCTAGGACCAATTCTTGGAATAGACGATCTTTGTAATGACAAGCGTATAGATTATTCACATAGTGAGCAGGGGCCCATCAACCTAAAGAACAGTGTCGATTCTGGAAATTTCGAGGTAGCCTTTGGCTTATTTCCTGTCTCAACCGAACAATTAAAAAAAGTGGCAGATGCCGGATTAACTATGCCGCCGAAAAGCACCTATATATTACCTAAACTAAGAAGCGGATTAACCATATATGAATTTTAATAATGAGTATAGCCGATAATTTAAAACACATAAAAGATGATCTTCCAGACTATGTAACCCTGGTTGCCGTTTCGAAGACCAAACCCATAAAGACAATTTTGGAAGCTTATAATGCGGGTCAGTACATTTTTGGTGAGAATAAGGTACAGGAAATGGTTGATAAATATGAAAAATTGCCAAAAGATATTAAATGGCATATGATTGGCCACCTGCAAAGAAATAAGGTAAAATATATGGCTTCTTTTGTAAGTTTAATTCATGGGGTAGATAGTCTGAAGACCTTACAGGAAATCGACAAACAGGCTAAAAAGAATGAAAGAACAATAGATTGTTTGCTGCAAGCCAGAATTGCAAAAGAAGAAACAAAATTTGGAATGACCTTCCAGCAAATTAGAGAATTGCTTTCGTCGAAAGCCTTAAAAGACCTAACTAATGTAAACATCGTAGGGCTTATGGGAATGGCCAGCTTTACTGATGATATGGCACAAGTGAAGGAGGAATTTAACCGTTTGAATAACTTGTATCAGGAACTAAAATTAACAGACAGTAATATTTCTGTATTGTCGATTGGTATGAGTGGTGATTATCCAATTGCTATAGACTGCGGAAGTAATATGGTACGCATCGGTAGTGCAATTTTTGGTAGCAGAAACTGTTCAATGCATAATTTTGAATAGCAATTCTTTTAGAATGTCTTCTGGTGGTAAATTTTGAGCGCCAACCCCTTTGCTCTTAATGTCTGCTTCTCTTAATAATGAAATTATATTAGATACTTTACGCATAGGATAGTTCCTTGCGGCACTTTGATAATCACTTACGAAATAAGGATTTATTCGCAGTGCCTTAGATACATTCGTTTTCGATTTATCTGAGAGCCCATGAAAAATTAACAGCTGCGTAAAAAAACTATTCAGTAAAGAAATGGTGACTACTAAAGGATTGCTTTTTGGATTTCTTCCAAAATATTGGATGATCTGGTTCGCTTTCACAATTTGCTTCTCGCCCACTGCTTTTCGCAACTCAAAATTATTGAAATCCTTACTTATACCAATATTTTCTTCAATATGTGAAGCGGTTATGGTTGATCCTTTTGGTAAAATGATCATTAATTTATTAAGTTCATTGCTTATTTTCGAGAGGTCTGTGCCTAAGAACTCCCCAAGTATGACCGTTGCTTTTGGTTCGATCTTATAATCTTTCCCTGCCAACACTCTTCTAATCCAATCTCCGATCTGATTATCGTATAATTTTTTACTTTCAAATAATAAGCCATTTTTAGCAACTATTTTACTTAGTTTTTTACGTTTGTCTAAGGTTTTATATTTATAACAAATTACCAGTACCGTAGAAGGTTGCGGATTTTCGACATAGCTCACTAAGTCTTCTATAGTACGAGATAGGTCTTGTGCTTCCTTAACAATAACTACTTGCTTCTCGGCCATCATCGGATAACGTTTGGCATTTGATATAATATCATCAATACTTACATCCCTGCCATACAAAACAACCTGATTAAAGCCCTTTTCCTCTTCGGTAAGTATATTAGACTCTATAAAATCGGTAATTTTATCAATGTAATAAGGTTCATCACCCATTAAAAAATAAATAGGTTTTATATGACCATTTTTTATATCGGTAACTATTTGATTTATACGTTCCATTTATGAGAAAAAATAGTCATTTTTGTAATATGATTTCATTA
>CBDUPN010000034.1:0-18273 GCA_965369125.1 uncultured Aureibaculum sp.
GGCTTGCCCGTTTGCAGCGATTTAAATCCTTGTCCTATGCATAATACCTTAGCACCTTTAAGAAAGAATTTTGTGGAGCATCTGACACATAAAACGATTGATGAATTAGCCTCTGAGGTTAAGAAAGGAACAACTCATCTCATTTGATTTGAATACTTACCCTTATTTGAACTCTTATATATTTTTAGAAATGAACAGTTACTTCAGAAAGCTTAAATTAATGTATTTTTAACTTTAAACTGTCATTGAAAACAAATGGGTGTCTGGTTTATTTCTTACCAACCTAAGATCAAAGGCCATACAAATGTTTCTAACAAATGCCCTGGCGACCTTTGGAACGATTAATTTATTACCATTAATAAGGACCAATCCGTCTTTTTCTAATTCCTTCAAACGGTCTAGGGTTTGTGGCAATTCTTTAAATTTTAAATTGTCATCTTCCCATGAAGTTTCAAAGTGGCACATAATATTTAATATGTGTCTTCTAATGATCAGGTCTTCTTCTGTTAATAGGTGTCCTTTTATAATGGGTAATTCTTTGCGATCTACCCGTTCTTGATATTTTTTAATAGTTTTCTCATTCTGAGCAAAACTATACCAAGAATCACTTATAGCCGACATACCTAAACCTATCATTAATTGGGTAGTATTGGTAGTATAACCCATAAAATTCCGATGCATACTTGCTTTTTCAAATGCTTTGCAAAGGGCATCAGTTGGCAATGAGAAATGATCCATACCGGTTTCAACATATCCTAAATTCGAAAGCATATGTTTGCCTACCTCATATAGTTTTCTTTTAAAATCATCTTTAGGAATGTCTTTATCTTCAAATCCTCTTTGGCCGACGCCTTTTATCCATGGCACATGCGCATAGCTATAGAATGAAATCCTATCAGGTTTAAGGTCAATGGTTTTTTGAACGGTATCAATAATGTCTCCTACGGTCTGGAAAGGTAATCCAAAAATGAGATCATGGCTTACCGAAGTATAACCAATTTCCCGTGCCCAATCGGTTACATTTTTAACATTTTCAAAAGGTTGCACTCTATTAATTGCCTTTTGAACCTTTTCGGCATAGCATTGCACACCAAAACTTACCCTCGAAAAGCCCAAGTTTGAAAGCGTTTGCAAATGCTCTTTGGTGGTATTATTAGGATGACCTTCGAAACTAAATTCGTATTCGTCATGCAGATCGACAGTTTCTAAAATCCCTTTTATTAAGGTATTTAAATTATCAGTACTAAAGAAGGTAGGGGTACCACCTCCCAAGTGTAATTCACGAAGAATTGGTTTTTCTGGTAATAGGTCTATATATAATTGCCATTCTTTTAATAGTGTTTCGATATATGGCTCTTCAACATCATGCCGCTTGGTAATAAATTTATGACAAGCACAGAAAGTACAAAGACTCTCACAAAAGGGTAGATGAATATAAATACTAATTCCTTTGGTAGCGTTGCTTTCACCGAATGAATATTGAAAAGTATCGATCCAATTTTTTGTACTTATACCTTTTTCATCCCAAAACGGTACAGTTGGATAACTGGTATAACGTGGGCCAGGCACATTATACTTCTGAATTAAAGAACTGCTTATCATACTTAATTGTTTAAGATTCAAATGTAAAATGCTCTGCCTATTTAATCTATGATTTTTATCATATCGGTTTTATTAGTTTTTAGTAAATTTGAGATACTATAGATTTTGTGATGAAAAATATTCTCTTATTAACCGATTTTTCAAGTAATTCTAAAAATGCCTTAGATTATGCATTGAATTTATTTAAAGGTGGCAAATATCATTTTTTTATTTTAAACGTCCAAAGAACATCTAATTATACCACCGGTGAACTTTGGTCGGCGACTCCTTCTTCATCTGTATATGATTCTATTATAAAAAAGCCTAAAGATAAACTGGCAAAAATGGTTGCTAAATATGAAAAAGATTTTACTAATGAAGCATACACTTTCGACGTAATTTGTGATTATGACACATTTATCAGTGCTGTTAACCAAACAGTTAAAATAAAAAATATCGAATTAATTGTAATGGGTACCAATGGGGCTACAGGGGCAAAAGAAGTTGTATTCGGAAGTAATACCATTGGCGTAATCAGAAATATTGACCGTCCGGTATTGGTCATCCCTCAAAAGTATAAGTTTCGTAGACCGAAACGTATTTTGTTTGCCACCGAAAATGATGAATTATTTATCGAAAAATCATTAAGTCCTTTAACCTATATTTTATCTAAATTTAATGCTGAGCTTGAAATTCTCATGATCGAAAACGCAAAAACCGTAGAACAAAATAGGGATAAAAAAGAAAAAATTGACAAGTTCTATAAAGGCACAAAACATAATTTTTATACGATCACCGATATCGCCGCTGATATAGCGATAGGCAGTTTTGTTCAAATCAATAATATTGACCTTGTTGCAAAGATCATTAATAAAGAATCGTTCCTAAAGCGTTTATTATCTAAGTCTTCAATGTCTGAGCTAACCTATAAAACCAAGGTACCGCTGCTAATTATGCATTCGTGATCATTTTTTGTAAAAATCCTTTACCAACGCAATAAATTGATTATTGGTCATACTATCAGATTTTTCAACTTTCTTAATTTTTTCGGCAAGGGATTTATGATTTTTTATAATCTCTTTTTCTAATTTAACATTCGTTTTGGCGGGCCCAAAAATGACTATTTCATCGGCATTTTTAATTATTTTAATGATATCGTTAAAGTAATTTTTGAGTTGATGTTTTTCTCTGTCGGTATATTTACTATCATGAACCACCTGCTGAGGACCCCAAGGCGATTTTGATTTAGATCCACCACCGACGTGGTAGTTTTCAACGTCAGAAGTAATGGTAGTTAATTTTTCTCTTTCGTTCTCGATCGTAACGATATGTGCCTTTTCTTTATCGATCCAAATGCCTGTTTTTTTCATCTTTCAAGAATTTATATATTTTCATTAAACGGGTAAAATCATAAGCGGAACACTACTGTGAAAACTCACTTTTTTAATGATTGGCTCGTGTGTTAGTTTCTCTATAAAACTATGTTCGTAATTAACCAAACAAACCAATTGGGTTTTTAATTTTTCTGTGTAATTATTTATTGCAGTGGAAACGTTAGAATCACTTTCTATCTCTTCAAATACGACGTTCACAGCATTAAAACATTTAATCAAAGCATCTTTATTAAATTGTTGTGTTTGATTTAAAGCGGTTTCTTTTTTTACATGTATTACCCTTAAATTGAAGTTGTGAATTATTTGTAATTCAATAAGACAATTTAATTCTACAGCGCTAAAGTGCCTTTTAAAATCTGTTGCAAAAACTACTTCTTCCGGCTCTTCATATTTATAATCTTTTGGCACCGATATAATAGGGCATAAGTCAATACTTTTAATCATCTTAACGGTATTACTACCCATAAATATTTCTTTTGCACCAGAAGCGCCGGTGGTGCCCATAATGATCATGTCAATATTTTCTGATGATACCAAATGCTTTACAATCGAAAAGAATGATCCCGATTCAGATATAATTTCAAATTTATGTTTATCATTTAATAAATTCTCCTTTAAATAAGTGTTTATCTTTTGAAGTTCCGATTCGGATTCTTTTTTAGCATATTGATATATATGTGTATTTCTAGCTTTATTTTTAATATTAGAGACCCTTGATGCCCCAACTAAATAAGTATTTAAAATATAAAAGTGCGCAGGAATGTCATCATACAAGCGAATGGCATACATTAATGCATCCCATGCATTATCCGAAAAATCAGTTGGTACTAATATTTTTTTCATTTGTTTTATATTTTAGTTGAATACTGCATGGCCTTATCAATAATTAATGGCAATTACATTTTTGACGGAATCACTAAAAATGGAACTGTTAAATGAAAACCAATTTGATGTATAACGGGTTTAAAGAATAGGTTTTCAAAAAATGAATGTTTGTTGTTGATCATCATTAATAAATGAACATAAGTCGTTTTTTGAAATTCATTAATGGCATTAGGTATCTCTTGGTCATCAACTCTATATGACGCATGTTTTACCTTTGATAATAATTTTTCCAGTTTTTCTTTATTTCTATTTTCTTTTACATTTAAGTCCCTTCCATGAGATACGTTCAAAATATGCACTCTCGATTTGTATAGATTGGCAATCGTTTTTAAAATATTCAACTGTTTTTCTGTATAATCTATTTTATAATCTGTTGGGAATAGAATTTCCATTGGTTTTTCAAAGAAATAACCATCAGGTACTGCAAAAACCGGGCATTTAGATTTTTTTATAACATGGATTGTATTACTGCCGAATAATATCTC
The DNA here is from genome assembly GCA_965369125.1 of uncultured Aureibaculum sp. Taxonomy (GTDB): domain Bacteria; phylum Bacteroidota; class Bacteroidia; order Flavobacteriales; family Flavobacteriaceae; genus Aureibaculum. The sequence continues at coordinate 4,346 of CBDUPN010000034.1, forward strand.
TTTGGCGCCGGAGGCACCTTTCGTGCCCATTACAATGAGGTCCAAATTGTATTTATCAATAAGGTCTTTAATTTCATCAGTTAATAAGTTAAACGATGAGATAGTTACAAGTTTGTGATTCTCATTTTTATATTTCTTATTTAATTGACTTTTAAGTTTGTCGAGCTTATCTGTTGAGTTTTTTTTAACAACATCAACTACTTCCCCTAAATATCCTGCTGTACTCATTTGATAATCGTAACTATAAATCACAGGCGTATAGGTGTTCAATAAATAAAAGGTGCATTTATCGCCCTTAAATAATTGCAATGCATAATTAATGGCGTTCAGTGCATTGTCTGAAAAATCGGTAGGCAACAATATTTTTTTCATGATTATGCCAATTTTAGGTTACTAATACCTAAATATATGCACTTTACAGAAAATAATAAATGATATATATCAGTCGAAAACCAATTTTTAAAATAGAACGAAAGGCCGATTATTTCTTAAAATAGATATGCTGTATGGTAATAACTGTGTCGCAGTTTTGAATAAACAAAGAGGCTTCATTTTTATCTAAATAACCATCAATCCAGTAATCCCTGCAAGGTTCTTGTCTTACATTGCTTTTTGAGAAGTCGACATCACCGTTTAGTAAAATACTTTCAATAGAGGCTGTGTCTATATTTTTATTTAGCATTAACTGTTGAACCTCTTCAGAATAAACTTTATGCTTATTTCTTAGAATATCCAATATACGTTCGTTAGGAAAGAAATTACAGGATGCATTTTTTCCGTTAAGAAAAAATAATAGAAGTATTATTCCAAGTGCAAAACCAAATCCGAAAAGGGTAAACCGCCTGCGCAATATCTTTTTCTTTAAAATATTAATAAGTTAATATCCCTGTAAGGCAGGCTAAACCAGTCTGCCACAGCTCTATTAGTTAAGATACCATGATAAAAATACATACCTTTTTGCAGGCTTTTATCGAATCTTGAGGCTTCTTCGATGCCGCCTTCTTCTCCAATACTCAGCAAGTAAGGTGTAAAAATATTACTTATCGATAGGGATGCCGTTCTTGCATATCTTGATGGAATATTTGGAACGCAATAATGTATCACGCCATGTTTGACGAAAGTTGGTTTGTTATGGGTGGTGATCTCTGAGGTTTCAAAACAGCCTCCGCTGTCAATACTTACATCCACTATAACTGCACCATCTTTCATAAGTTGAACCAATTCTTCGCTTACAATAACCGGTGTTCTTGTTTTTCCCCTTACAGCTCCAATTGCTACATCGCATCTCATAAGGGCTTTTTGCAAGGTTTTAGGTTGTATTGTAGAGGTATAAACCATATTGCCTAAGTTATCCTGTAATCGCCTTAGTTTGGTGATGGAATTGTCGAATACTTTTACTTGAGCACCTAAACCTACAGCCGATCGTGCGGCATATTCACCTACGGTCCCAGCGCCTAAAATGACAACATCCGGAGGCGGAACACCACCAATATTACCCAACAAGAGGCCGTTACCTTCACTACAATTATTCATTAATTCTGCCGCAATTAAAATGGAAGAAATTCCGGCTATTTCACTAAGTGATTTTACAACCGGGTAACTGCCATGCTCATCAGAAATAAAATCAAAGGCAATTGCGGTGATGCGTTTTTTTGCCAGCGCCTCAAAATATTTTTTATTTTGGGTCTTGAGCTGCAACGCCGAGAACAAGGTACTTTGTGGGTTTATATATTCTATTTCTTTAAGTGATGGAGGTTCTACTTTGAGAATAAGGTTACAACCAAATGCCTCTTCTGTGCTATAAGAAATTTTCGCCCCCGCTTCAGAATATTCATTATCTGTATAATTAGCACCCTCACCGGCACCTGATTCAATAATTATACGATGTCCGTGATTTGTGAGTGCAGCCACCGCATCAGGTGTTAAACAAATACGCTTTTCTTGTAAATGTGTCTCTTTGGGAACACCGATAAACAATTCGCCTTTTTGCTTTTTTATTTCAAGCATCTCAGGTTTAGGCATTAATTCCTCTTTACTAAAAGGCGAATACTTTTTACTCATAATGTTGTAATTAGATCCTAATGTTTCTGCTTCCATCATCATTCAACGAAAGATGAATTTCAACAGCATTTAAAGGTAGTAAATTTTTAACTTTTTCTGGCCATTCAACCAAACACCATTCATTATTATAAAAATAATCATCTATACCGATATCAAGGGCTTCTTCTTCTTTTTCTATTCGGTAGAAATCAAAATGGTAAATGGTTTCCCCTTCATTCGTGTGATATTCATTTACTAAGGAAAATGTAGGTGAGCTTACCAGATCCTCAACGTTTAACTGTTTTACAATCTCCTTAATCAATGTGGTTTTGCCAACGCCCATCTTACCATAAAACAAAAGTACTTTATGCGGGAAATCCTGAATGATCCTATTTGCAATTTCCGGTAATTCCGACAAGGTAAAGTCTGTATTCATTCTTGCATTTCCATAGAGTGATATACATTTTGAACATCGTCGTCTTCTTCCAACTTCTCGAGTAATATTTCAACATCTGCCTGTTCTTCTTCCGTCAATTTTTTGGTTGTCGTAGGAATCCTTTCAAAATCAGATGATAATATTTCAATATCATTTTCCTCTAAATATTTTTGAATAGCACCATATTTCTCAAAAGGGGCATAGATCAACAAACCATCTTCATCTTCAAAAACTTCTTCTACGTCATAATCTATTAATTCTAATTCTAATTCTTCAAGGTCTTTGGTGATATCTTCCCGCTTAACCCTAAAATTACAGGTATGATCGAACATAAATACTACCGACCCGGAAGTTCCTAGGGTGCCATCATATTTTGTAAAGGCAGCCCTCACATTGGCAACTGTTCTATTATTATTATCGGTGGCTGTTTCTACCAATACGGCAATACCATGGGGTGCATACCCTTCAAATAACACTTCTTTGAAGTCTGCAGTATCTTTTTCTGATGCTTTCTTGATGGCACGTTCAACATTGTCTTTTGGCATGTTTGCGGCCTTGGCATTTTGAATAACCACCCTCAATCTGGAATTGGTTTCCGGATTCGGACCCGCTTCTTTTACCGCCATCACGATATCCTTACCGATTCGGGTAAAGGTTTTAGACATGGCCGACCATCTTTTCATTTTCCGTGCTTTCCTAAATTCGAATGCTCTTCCCATAAATTATGTACTAGTTAATCGTTTTATTAGAAATTGTTCTTATTAAATGTTTTTTGATTTAAACCTGGATTATCCCAAGGTTAAATGGTTTCGTAATAGGGGCGTGGTTGGCAGCCTCTATACCCATGCTGATCCACTTACGCGTATCTAATGGGTCTATTACAGCATCTGTCCATATCCTCGCTGCAGCATAATACGGCGACACCTGGTTATCGTATCGCGTCTTTATTTTATCATACAATTCTTTCTCGTTTTCGGCAGTTATTTTTTCGCCCCGCTTCTGTAGCGATGCTTTTTCTATTTGTAATAATACTTTGGCAGCAGAATTACCACTCATAACAGCCAACTCGGCACTGGGCCAGGAAATAATAAGCCTTGGGTCATAAGCTTTACCACACATGGCATAATTACCGGCACCGTAGGAATTACCCACAATGATCGTAAATTTTGGTACCACCGAATTACTCACAGCATTCACCATTTTTGCCCCGTCTTTTATGATGCCGCCTTGTTCTGATTTACTTCCAACCATAAAGCCTGTTACATCTTGTATAAAAACCAATGGTATTTTCTTCTGGTTACAATTGGCAATAAAGCGAGTGGCCTTATCGGCACTATCCGAATATATGACACCTCCAAATTGCATTTCTCCTTTTTTGGTTTTTACCACTTTACGCTGATTGGCCACAATGCCAACTGCCCAGCCGTCTATCCTGGCATATGCGGTAATAAGGGTTTTACCATATCCGGCTTTATATTCATCAAATTCAGAATTGTCTACCAATCGTTCTATGATATCATGCATATCATATTGGTCTGCCCTGGATTGTGGGATAATGCCATACATTTCTTTAGGATCGGCCTTTGGTTGCATAGGGTCATTTCTGTTAAAACCAGCTTTGTCGTAATCGCCTATTTTATCCACTATGTTTTTAATAGTGTCTAAAGCATCTTTATCATCTTTTGCCTTATAATCGGTAACACCAGATATTTCGCAATGGGTTGTAGCCCCTCCAAGGGTTTCGTTGTCAACGGTTTCTCCAATAGCAGCTTTCACCAGATAACTACCGGCAAGAAAAATACTGCCCGTTTTATCAACGATCAAGGCCTCATCACTCATAATGGGCAGGTAGGCACCTCCGGCAACACAACTTCCCATGACGGCCGATATTTGGGTGATACCCATGCTGCTCATTATGGCGTTATTGCGAAAAATACGCCCAAAATCTTCTTTATCCGGAAATATTTCATCTTGCATTGGTAAATACACACCGGCACTGTCTACCAAATAAATGATCGGAATCTTATTTTCTATGGCAATTTCCTGAGCACGTAAATTCTTTTTGCAGGTTATCGGAAACCAAGCCCCCGCTTTTACCGTAGCATCATTGGCCACTACAATACATTGTTTTCCTTTGATATATCCAATTTTCACGACAACGCCACCCGAAGGACAACCACCGTGTGCCTCATACATACCCTCTCCGGCTAAAGCAGCGATCTCGATAACATTAGTTTTGGGGTCGAGTAAATAATCTATTCTTTCACGGGCTGTTAATTTACCTTTGGCGTGATGCTTTTCGATACGTTTATCACCACCGCCCTTATAAACTTTTAGCAGTTTTTTCTTTAATTCTCCGACCTTTAATTTGTTGTAATCTTCGTTCTTATTGAAGTTGATATCCATGAAAATCTTTTTCTAAATAGAGTTGCTAAAGTACAAAATTGCTTCATACTTTGTCAATTATTTACCTTGTAAATATATACCTAGGAAAATAAAATATAATTTTGTATATTTGTGTGTAAATTATCTATATATGAAGCATATCATTGCCTTTGGCGGCAGTAATAGTAGAAATTCGATCAATAAAAAATTAGCGGTCTTAGCCGCTAATAATCTAAAGAATACACCATTTACGATTTTGGATTTGAATGATTTCGAAATTCCAATTTATAGTATTGATCATGAAAATAATACAGGCATTCCCGAAGATGTTTCGAAATTCAATGCCCTGATATTTGCCGCAGATGGCATTATTCTATCTTTGGCAGAGCATAATGGATCTTATACGGCGGACTTCAAATCTTTATTGGACTGGTTATCGAGAATCGACAAAAATGTTTGGAAAAACAAACCGATGCTATTAATGTCCACATCTCCAGGAGGTAGGGGTGGAGCGTCTGTTTTTGAAACAGCAAGCAATATGTTCCCTCGTCTAGGCGCTGAAATTGTTGGACGTTTTTCCTTGCCATTTTTTCCAAAAAATTATTCCGGCGAGAAACTTTTGGATAAAGAACTGAGCCAGAATTTTTTAACGGAGATCGAGAAATTTGAGCAGTCATTATAAAATTGATTAACGGTATGAAAAAAAAGGAATTGATAAAAAAATATAAAACCGATGAGCTCACTGTTTTTTGGAAGCCCGATCAATGTATCCATTCAAAAAATTGCTGGAAAGGACTGATTCAGGTATTTAATCCGCAAAACAGGCCATGGATAAATCTGGAAGCTTCCTCACCAGAACGGATCATAAAACAGATAGATCAATGCCCTTCAGGAGCCTTATCCTATGAAATAATTAACAACAAAAACGATATAAATATGGAAAATCCTATTAAAGTAAATGCAATGGAAAATGGTCCCTTACTCGTAGACGGAATGATCGAGGTTACCAAACCCGATGGAACTACTGAAATAAAAGAAAAAACTACGGCTTTTTGCCGATGCGGATCTTCGGCTAATAAACCTTATTGTGATGGCCAACATCGAAAAATAGATTTTAAAGGGTAAGTCGGCATATGGAAATTACGATTTACGGTAAAAAAGGCCATGCGCATACGGTGGCCTTTAAGAATTTCTTAAGGATGGCTGAAATAGATTTCGTCTATAAGGATATTGAAAAAGATAAGGAAGCCAGAGATCATACGAAAAAGTTATATGAAGGCGCCATTAAATATCCAACCTTGATCGTTGATGATGAAATTTATAAAACACCATCTTCGGATACTTTTAACAAGGTCATGAAAGATTTAAAACTCAGGGGTTAATTATATTGGTATGGGTAATATTTCTAAAGATATCAATTCTACTTTTCCTACAGAAAGGATCAAGGCATTGGTGAATATAAAATATACGGCTAATTGGTTAACAAATAAGGAAATTAAATTTTTAAAACCTTTTGGTATCTCACCACAGCAATACAATATCCTAAGAATTTTAAAAGGCGCCGGAGAGCAAGTCAAGGTACAGGTGGTAAAAGAACGTATGATCGAAAGGTCTCCTAATGCCACTCGATTGATGGATAAATTATGTGATAAAGGATTAATTGAGCGCATGCGCTGCGAAGAAGACAGGCGTGTAGTTTTTGTGGAGATCAATAAAAATGGGCTAGGCTTATTGGATAAGGTTAAAGGACTCAGAGAAAATGAATTTTTAAATAAGATCTCAATTGATGAAGCTAAGAAATTGAATGAAATCCTTGATAAGATCAGGTAATAAGCTTTTAATTTTTATAACAATAAAGAAATGAAAAAAATAATACACAGGGCCGATAGCCGTGGATTTGCCAATCATGGTTGGTTACAGGCTGCCCATTCATTCAGCTTTGCAAATTTTTATGATGCAGAAAAGATTCATTTCGGGGCTTTAAGAGTATTAAACGACGATTTGATCGCTCCTAAAATGGGATTCGGAACACATCCACATGATAATATGGAAATCATTACCATACCTCTAAAAGGCGTGTTAAAACACCGGGATTCTATGCATAACGAATGGCAGGCCGTAAATGCAGGTGAAGTACAGGTAATGTCTGCCGGTACCGGGGTATCACACTCGGAAATTAATGGTTCTCAAGATGAACATCTTAGCCTTTTCCAAATTTGGATCATCCCTTATGAAAAGGATGTAACGCCTCGATATGATCAGAAAAAATTTGATGCAAAGGGCAGGAAAAATAAACTGCAAATTTTGGTAAGTGCTATAGACGATAAACACACCGATAGCTTGAAAATTCATCAGAATGCCCTTATTTCAAGGCTCGATCTTGATCGGGATAAAACTTTTAAATATGTTTTAAAAAGCAAACATCATGGCGTTTATATCATGAATATTCATGGTAAAATCAATATTGACAATGAAAATCTGGATTCGCGGGATGCAATAGGTATTTCAGATACTTCTGACCTTATAATAAAGGCTGAAGAAAATTCAGCCTTGCTTTTAATTGAAGTGCCCATGTTATAATTTTATATTGCTTTCGAAATCGTCATAGTAATTTAATACGCGATAGCGGAGCTATTCGCATCTTAAAAATACTTCCGCTTAATTTTCAAGAATAATTTACGATATTTGCTTTCTATCATTTATAAAACCACGTACTCAATTAAAAACTATAACAATGATGATGAATAAAAATACGGTCTTAGGTTATGCAACTCTTATAATGATTATTGTTGGATTAATTTTAATAGGACTCGGTGCGTTTCGATATGATGATGTAGCAGGTTGGGGATTTGCCGCCGTAGGTATTGGTTTCTTTGCTATTGCCTGGGTATTCAATGCTCTAAAAGGGCGGGTTTAACACGTTGAATATTTATTATTTCACTTACTAATTAATTAACCATGTCAGACGATAAGAAGGTTATTTTTTCAATGAATAGGGTTTCTAAAACCTATAAAAGCAACAATAAGCAAGTATTAAAAGATATTTATTTAAGTTTTTTCTATGGTGCCAAAATAGGTATTTTAGGACTAAACGGTTCGGGTAAATCCACCCTGTTAAGGATTATTGCCGGCGTTGAAAAAGATTACCAGGGCGATGTGGTATTTGCACCCGGTTATAAAGTAGGTTTATTAGAACAAGAGCCCAAACTCGATGAATCTAAAACGGTCATAGAGATCGTAAAGGAGGGCGTGGCAGATGTGGTTGCTATTCTGGATGAATATAATAAGATCAACGATATGTTTGGTCTTGAAGAGGTGTATTCTGATGCAGATAAAATGCAACAGTTAATGGATAAACAGGCCGAACTGCAAGACAAAATAGATGCTTCTAATGCCTGGGAATTAGATACAAAGCTGGAAATTGCGATGGATGCCCTTAGAACGCCCGAACCCGATAAGCAGATCAAAGTATTATCTGGAGGGGAACGCCGCAGAGTAGCCTTGTGCAGATTATTGTTACAAGAACCAGATGTACTCTTATTAGATGAGCCTACCAACCATTTAGATGCCGAATCTGTACATTGGTTAGAACATCATTTGGCGCAATATAAAGGTACGGTGATCGCTGTAACACACGATCGATATTTTTTGGATAACGTTGCCGGTTGGATCTTAGAATTAGACAGAGGTGAAGGCATACCTTGGAAAGGGAATTATTCATCTTGGCTCGATCAAAAATCGAAAAGATTAGCCGTTGAACAAAAGCAGGCCTCAAAGCGGCAAAAAACGCTGGAGCGGGAGCTAGAATGGGTGCGGATGTCACCAAAAGGACGGCAGTCAAAATCTAAGGCAAGATTGGCAAGTTATGATAAGTTGATGAGTCAGGATCAAAAGCAATTGGATGAAAAACTGGAGATCTATATCCCTAATGGGCCCCGGCTCGGAACAAATGTTATTGAAGCTAAAGGTGTTAGCAAGGCTTATGGTGACAAGCTATTATATGAGAATTTAGAATTTAAATTGCCACAGGCAGGTATTGTAGGAATTATTGGACCGAATGGGGCTGGTAAAACCACCATTTTCAAAATGATCATGGGTGAAGAAACACCAGATCAGGGAGAATTTATTGTGGGTGATACCGCTAAGATCGCTTATGTAGATCAGGCGCATTCTAATATAGACTCAGAAAAGACCATTTGGCAGAATTTTAGTGATGAACAAGAATTGATCATGATGGGTGGAAGACAAGTCAATTCTCGTGCCTATTTAAGCCGGTTTAATTTTTCTGGTAGCGAACAGAATAAGAAAGTTTCCCAACTGTCCGGTGGTGAAAGAAACCGTTTGCATTTGGCCATGACCTTAAAAGAGGAAGGTAACGTGTTGCTTTTAGATGAGCCTACTAATGATTTAGATATTAACACTTTACGGGCACTGGAAGAAGGGCTGGATAATTTCGCAGGCTGTGCTGTGGTAATAAGCCACGACCGTTGGTTCTTAGACAGGGTATGTACGCATATCTTGGCTTTTGAAGGCAATAGTCAGGTGTATTTCTTTGAGGGCAGTTTCTCAGATTATGAAGAAAATAAGAAGAAGCGATTAGGGGGTGATCTTATGCCAAAACGCCTTAAATATAAAAAACTGATCAGATAATTCTTTTTCGCACCATTTTTTCAAGACTATTTTAACTATTTTTCTATATTTTAGATTCTATTCACAACGTATTTGCCTATCATTGATACAATGGTATTATATTTATGAGTACAGCAGAAGATATCAAAATTAATGTCTTACAAAAAATAGGTAGGTTTTTTGGCTTTATTAAACAGCACCCTATTAAATCTTTCTTTTATACAGTTATTACCGCTTTATTAAGTTTAATAATACTAGTCTCTCTCATATATTTCGGTGTTTTTGGTAAGATCCCATCAAAAACCTATTTGCAGAGCTTAAAAAATCCGATCACTTCCACCATTTTTGCTTCCAATAAAGAGGTGATAGGTCATTACTTTTTACAAAATAGATCAAATGTAGATAGTTCGCAAATTTCAAAGGTCTTGAAGCAGGCTTTAATAGCTACTGAAGACAAGCGTTTCTATGAACATAGCGGTATTGATTATAAGAGCTACGGAAGGGTTTTTGTAAAATCGATCCTGCTTCAGCAAAATGCCGGAGGAGGAAGTACCATTACCCAGCAAGTGGCGAAAAATATTTTTGGCAGGGAAAAACAGTTTTTTCTATCGACCCCAATCAATAAAATACGCGAAATATTTATTGCCAAAAGATTAGAAAGTCTGTACAGCAAAGATGATATCTTATTACTTTATTTTAATACGGTTTCCTTTGGTGAAAACCTTTATGGCATTGAAAAAGCGGCCCATCGATTTTATAATAAATCCCCGGAAGCCCTTACTTTAACTGAGTGTGCCACACTGGTGGGCTTATTGAAGGCACCTTCATACTATAATCCAAGAACATTTCCCGACCGGGCAGAAAAAAGGCGCAATATTGTATTGGGTCAAATGCTTAAATATAATTATTTAACAACGGAAGAAATGGAAGCTGCTAAAATTCCATTACAGCTAGATTATCAACCTCCAAAAAAGGTATCTTCTTTTTCGACGTATTTTAAGAATTACGTGGCCGAAGAATTTAAGCAATGGGCAGAAAAAAATCCTGCAGAAGATGGCCATATCTATAATCTTGAAAGCGATGGTCTCAATATTTATACAACCTTAAATGTTTCTATACAAAATTATGCAGAAACAGCCTTACAGCGTCAGATCGACCAGTTGCAGAAATTAATGGATAAATATTGGGCAGCAGCCACCACCGAAGGAGGTAAAGAGGCCCTTTTAAAGAAATTAATAGATAATAACAGATATGTCATCAAGCTGCGTAATGAAGGGAAAACCGAGTCTGAGATCCGGCAAATTATACAAGAAAAAAAGAATAGAAAATATTGGCAGATCGGCAAAGGATTTGAAAACCAACAACAATCCTTAGAAGATTCAATCGTAAAAAGTATCAATAGATTGCATGCGGGTGTGTTGGCGGTAAGTAGTAATTCCGGAAGGATCATGGCTTATCTGGGCGGTATAGATTACGGATTTAGTCAAATCGATAATGTCATTACACCCCGGCAAGTAGGATCGACCTTTAAACCCATTACCTATCTGGCAGCCTTGGAATCGGGGGAACAACCTTGTGATTATTATGATAATTCCCTTATTACCTATCCAGCATATGAGAATTGGCAGCCGAGGAATGCAAATAATACCTATGGTGGTAGTTATAGCATGCATGGGGCATTGGCTAATTCTATAAATACAGTTTCTGTTAAACTTCAACTTAAAACCGGCACAGAAAAGGTAATACGACAAGCAAAAAAAATGGGCATTGAAAAAGAACTCCCCAACGTGCCATCCATCGTTTTAGGTACTGCTGATATTAGCTTATTAGAAATGGTTAGGGCCTATGCCAGCATCTCGAATGGCGGTAATAAGATCACGCCTTATGCTATTGATCGGATAGAGGATGAGCAGGGTAATATCCTGTATGAAGCACAACCAAAGTTTGAAGGAAATGTCGCGAAGGCAGAAAATATCAAGTTATTGCAGAAAATGTTAGAAGGTGTTATAAAGGAAGGAACAGGAGCCCGGATGTTAGGGTATGAAATTCCGTTTAATATTATTGGTAAAACAGGTACTACGCAAAATAACGGAGATGGTTGGTTTATTGGTTGTTCTCCAGAATTGGTTATTGGTACCTGGGTAGGCACCTTTGATAAACGGGTTCAATTTGGTTCAACCAGTATGGGTTCTGGTGCGAATACTGCTTTACCCATCGTAGCCTCCATATTTAAAAATATTAGTTATTGGAAAAGGCCTCTCCTGACCAATTTCGAGTATGATTTTGATTATTTTCCATGCAGGCCTTTCCTTGAAATGAGTGCAGAAGAGTCACAATCCTTTGCTTTGACCGACTCCATATATATGAAGGAATTACAAATGAAATATTTGGATACTATTCAAACAACACCCAATGAAACCGATTCTATCCTAAATCTGTTGCCTTTACAAATTCAATTAGATACCATAAAAAAAGACACAATTCAATAGGATTATAAATCACTATAACCATAGAATTCTAAAAGGATCGAAAGTCTATCATAACAAGTTTTTTTCAAAACATATGCTATTGTCAATTCCTGCGTATTGTCCATAATTTGGAATTACTTTATAGTTATTCTTTTTATAGAGCGAAATTGCCTCTGGTTGTTTTTTGCCCGTTTCCAAAATACATCTTTGGTAAGATAGTTCGAATGCCCATTTTTCCAGAGCGGTTAATATCTTTGTGGCTATTCCTTTTCCCCTGTAATCGGGCAAGGTATACATTCGCTTTATTTCCATTATGCCTGGTGTAAATTCCTTGATGGCCCCACAAGCTATGGGCATATCACCATCATAAAACACAAGGGCATGTCTAATATGGTCTATCTTATTAAATTGGTCATAAAAAGCATGGTCATCGCCGTCTCTAATGGCTAACTCCTGGTCGAGTTTTTGAACAAGTGTGATAAAATCTATATGCTTTGAGTCTGTTCTCAATAGGGTCACCATAAGTTGCGAATTATAATAATTATACTTTTTTTACGCAATGTATAAAAACATAATTAGTCAGGAAATTGTATATTTAAACTTCTTTAAAAAAACGTAAAATTTATGAGCCTAAGACTATATTTTTCTTTCTGCATAATACTATTCTTCTCTATGGTTCATGCACAACCCTTAGACCTTTCAAAAATAAAAAATCTTAAGATCAGAAATGTTGGGCCGGCAAATATGAGTGGTCGCATAACGGCCATTGATGCCTATATAGATAACCCAAAACTCATTTATGTCGGCGCGGCTTCTGGAGGCGTATGGAAGTCGGAAAACGGGGGAACTGCCTGGCAGCCAGTTTTTGACGATCAACCCACACAGAATATTGGGTCTCTGGCGATCCAGCAAAATAATCCCGATGTGATCTGGGTAGGAACAGGGGAGGGTAACCCCAGAAATTCTATGAATCTCGGAATGGGTATATTTAAAAGTATCGACGGTGGAAAAACCTGGCAGCATATGGGCTTGGAATCAACGAAAACGATACATAGGATCATTATTGATCCCCGGGATGGAAATACGGTCTATGCAGGAGCCATGGGAGATCCCTTTACGTCTAACGAACATCGGGGTCTTTATAAAACCACCGATGGTGGTAAAACCTGGAATAAGATCTTATATGCTAATAACCAGTCTGGTATAGCCGATCTGGTTATCGACCCTTCAAACCCCAACAAATTATTCGCAGCTTTATATGAGCATAAAAGAACACCTTATTATTTTACTTCCGGAGGATCAGGGTCGGGATTATATGTAAGTTTTAATAGTGGCGAAACCTGGAGACAATTGACGGAAAAAGACGGATTGCCCCCAGGCGATCTTGGAAGGATTGGGGTGGCAATTGCCCGTAGTAATCCAAAGCGCGTTTATGCCAAAATCGAAGCAAAGAAAAATGCCTTGTATCGCAGTGAAGACGGCGGTAGCTCTTGGCAGATGATCAATAACGATCCTAAATTCACCAATAATCGTCCCTTTTATTTTCAGGAACTTGCCGTAGACAGCAAAGACCAGGATCGACTTTATAATATTTACCAGCCTTTGTCGGTGAGTTACGATGGCGGTAAAACATTCGATCCAACACCCATGATCCCTGCCGATGAGACCAAAGGAATCCATGCCGATTTTCACGCTTTCTGGGTAAACCCTAATGACCCCGAACATTTTATCGTAGGAGGGGATGGCGGTATTGGTATAACACATGATCATGGTAAAAGCTGGTACTTTCCGGAAACCATACCCGTAGCACAATTTTACCATATCAATGTTGATAATGACAGGCCTTATAACGTTTATGGCGGTATGCAGGATAACGGCAATTGGTCGGGACCCGGATATACCTGGAAAAGAGGAGGTATCAGAACCCTGTATTGGCAGTATCTGGTCGGTGGTGATGGATTTTATATTTC
>CBDUPN010000035.1:0-18137 GCA_965369125.1 uncultured Aureibaculum sp.
GTTCTCCAGAACCATATTGATCTGATTCTGTATTATAAATTAAAAATATATTTTCTGCTCGTTGTAATAATCTAAAAAAATGATATGAAAAAATAGCATCTTTTTCCTGGTATGTAGGTAAACCTACTTCCTTTTTAACATCGAAAGGAATAAAAGAATTATCCGATTTTCCTGCAGGCAAGACGCCTTCATTCACAGAAGTAATAATTATATTTTTAAAATCCAGCACCCTAGTCTCTAAGGTACCCATAATTTGCAACCCCGATAACGGTTCGCCTTTAAACGATAATTTTTCGTACTGTAATATTTGCTTATAAACCTGGTATAAGGTTCTAATATTTTTAATATAGGGATACGAATTGTTGAGATTTGATAATTGCTGAAATATGGTATGAAATCTAAATAAATACTCTTTTTCAAGCATATTTAGATTTGTGTTTTTACGGATAAGGTCTATTAATTCTAAACAGTTTGTTGTAGCAGATGTTACATTATCGTTCCAATTATCGAACAAGAAAGAAATTATTTGAAAATCATCTTGGTCTTTACCTATGAATTTCAGCAATTCAAGTTTGGCAATGTAAGGGTAGTTACTTGAAGAAATATTTAACCTTAATCTATCTGTAAATAGGGAATCCTTAAAAATAGATTTAAGCTGGAAGTGATCTAAAATCCCAAGAATATCTTTGTAATAAAACTTGTTTGACCGATTATTGATATGTAGTTTAAATATCTGTTCAAAAAGATTTGCCAAAGGGATATTTTTCAGCTCATACCCCATAGTAATATTTACATGTTCAACTTCCTTAGGGAGAGAATTAAGTGCTGCTGTTAATAATGACTCATCAGCTAATACAAGAGCTGTATTTTTGAAATTATTTGTTGATGCTTTTAAATTACCTAAAATTTCTCCGGCATATTTTATTTGAGAAGTGTTTTTAGGCGCCCCAATAATTTTGATGTTTTTCTTTTTTTTAAAATTATCCTGAATCCAATCGAGGTCATTATTTTTATAATAGCTCCAATTTTTATGATATTTTTTAATAAAAGTTGATGAACTATGATTTTGATGGTAAAAAGATTGATCAATATCCCAATAGATAGAAGCAATATTACTTGTTAATAGTTCTTGGATGATTGTTTCTTCAGCTTTATTTAGGGCATTGAACCCAATAAAGATCAATTTGACATCTTCTGAGTTTTCAATATATAATTGAATATTGTCTGCCGCCTCTCTATACTGCAGACCTTGATATCCTAACTTTTTGCCTATTAAATGATTATATAGTGAGTTATAATAATTTTCTATTTTTTCGAAGAAAAGAAAATAATTTTTAATAAGATCAGTTTTCTTATCTCCTTTTTGGAATAATTTTTCTAACCTTTTAATATCTCTTAAATAACTGAATATATAGGTAGAATCTATTAGATGGCGGTCAATTTCATTAAAATCATTAATTAACAAGGAAGCCCATTTAATAAAATTATCAAAACTGTCAATTGAGTCTTTCGGCTCAAGACGTTGATAAATGGAATAAAATTCAAATAATAAAGTAGTAGTATCAATACTATTTATATTTGAAAGGTCTTCTATAAAGTCTTCGATACTCAGAATCTTTGGAAGTATTGTGCCATGAGTTATTGAAGTGGCTAATTCGTCTTTTAGAAACACCCCCGCTCTTTTACTGGGTATTATAAATGTAAATCCGGAAAGGTCTGTGTTTTTAGATAATATATCTTTAACCACATTGTTTAAAAAACTTGGCATAGAACGAATTTACGAATGTTGTTATAAATAAAAAAGCCGCACAATTTGTGCGGCTTTTTTATTTATATGAATATTTATTAATTAGCTAAGTTGATCTCAACTCTTCTATTTTTAGCTTTTCCAGCTCTAGTTCTATTTGAAGCAATTGGCTTATCCTCACCATAACCTTGAGAAGTTAATCGCTCTGCAGCAATACCTTTAGAAACTAAGTAATCTAATACAGCCTTAGCTCTAGCCTCAGATAAAGCTTGATTTAATTTATTAGAACCATCACTATCAGTATGTCCTTCAATTTTGAAATCAGAATCTTTGTATTCTTTCATGATATCAGCAATAAGATCCAAGTTCTGAGTAACACCTAATCTGAAAGTTGATTTTCCACTATTGAAATAAACTTCTTTAGCAAAATTATCTAGTTTAGCTTTTGCTTCAACTGTGATTATTTTTTCTGGACAACCTTGGTTAGAAGCAGGACCTACCTCATTAACACAATTATCATCTTTATCTAAAACGCCATCACCGTCAGTATCTGGCCAAGGGCAACCTTTATTTTCTGCAGGACCAGCTTCAGTTGGACAAGCATCATCTTTGTCATATACGCCATCTCCATCAGCATCTGGACAACCGTTGTTTGCAGCAGTACCAGCATCATTTGGACATTGGTCATCTTTATCTGCAACGCCATCTCCGTCAGCATCTGGACATCCATTTAACGCTGCTAAACCAGCAACATTAGGACATGCATCATCACCATCTTTTATACCATCACCATCTGTATCAGGACAACCATTGAAAGCTTCTAAACCGAATACTTCAGGACACTCATCGTCTTTATCATAAATACCATCTTTATCAGTATCTTTTCCTCCAAATTTAACAGCAACACCTAAGGCATGTTGAAAATGTGGCATTTGACGAACTTCATCAAATGAGTGCTTGTAAGTAGATTGCACATTTAAACCAACGAAATCATTAAACCAGAAATTGATACCGGCACCACCATTAAATGTTCCAGCGCCTAGGTCATCGATAAAGGTGTATCCTCCACCTACTGAAAGGAAAGGATCAAACCATTTAGATGCACCAAACAGATTATTCAAATCGTAACGAATGTCTAAATCTGCACCGATATAAGATAAATCACCGGTTTTAACATCGCCCATTTTTTCGATTTTGTTTAAAGAACCTGCAACACCCAATGAAAAACCATCACCAATATATCTTCCAATTCTCACTCTTGTAATTGAAGGAATAATGTTGTAATGATCATTAAAATTAACGTACTCATCAAACCAATTTCCCATACCGGCTTGATTTGTAGGATAAAAGTCAACTGCATTAGCACCAAAATCAATTGACCATGGATTATTTTCATCTTGAGCACTCATGCTGAATGTAGCAAAAAGCACTAAAACGAATAAAGCTTTTTTTAAATGTTTCATTTTAATTAATTTAAATTTATAGTTTCTGTTTTTAAAATTAGTGTTATGCTTATATATATCTGCATAAAACGTATGGCAAATATATAAAATCTTAAGTTAATTTAACTTAATAAGCTTTTTTTTTTCATGTACCAACTTCATGCTCAATTTAGTAGATAGTAGCTCTATTATCTTCAATATCAGAAGCTTTTTTCAAAACATCATAAGCCTGCGCTCCTTTCGCTTTAACTTTATTTTCTATTATAGGCTTAAAACTCGCATAATTATCCAAGGCTTTTGGAACTTCTTTTTTGACAATTTTAACCGCGAAAACACCTCTTGGCGTCTCTATTTTGGTATATACTTTATTTTCTGGCAATGATAATAATGTAGTAATTAACTCTGGAGACCTGCCGGCATCTGGTAATAAAGGACTGCCCAATGACACAGCTTTCGAAGATTTAACCTCTGTATTAAACGAATTAGCAATATTTTGTAAATCGGCACCTGTCATTTTATCCTTTATCATTTTACCTTTTTTCTCGTTGAGTAAAATATTTCTAACATTAAATTTAGATTGTCCTATGCTTAAGCCTTTTTTACGTTTTGTATTTAACATAACTACAGCGTATCCATTGTCAATGTCAAAACGTTTTATTTCTTTTTCCTTCGTCGATTTATTAAAGGCCCAATTCACTATTTGTCTCTGATTTCCCAATGAAGAGACTTGTTCATCCATTGCTTTTAGATTAAGAACAGGAATTACCGTTAAATTATTTTCTTTAGCGAGTTCGGTCATATCCTTACCACTGGATAATTCTGAGGCGAAGGTTTCTGCTTTTTGAAATATATCATTTTCAGTTTCTTCAGAAGGTTCTATTTTTCTGGAAAAAGTAGCGATCTTAATCGCTTTTTGTATATTTTTTTGATCTTGAATATCAATAATATGATAACCAAAATCTGATTTAACTACATCAATGTCCCCAATATTATTTTCGAAGGTAAAATCTCTAAATTGTGGTACCATCCTATTATAATCAAACCAACCTAAATCACCACCTTTTGCACCACTTCCGGTATCTGAAGAAAAATCTTTCGCTAAATCTGCAAATTTAGATTTATCTTTTTTAAAGATTGTTAAAAGGCTGTCTGCTGTGTTTTTCGCTTGCTCATCGGTTTGAGTAATCGAAGGGCTGGCTCTAAGGGCTCCTAAAAATGGAATTAATATATGTCTGGCTTTAACAGAGTCTGGTAGCTGTTTAACTTCTATAAGTTTTGAAAGCTTATAATATTCACCTTCTTTATATGGACCAAAAATCTCACCAACATTTAAATTAAATAAGCTGTCGGCAAATTGTTGGTTTAAGTTAGATTTGGTATAAAATTTATCATCAAAAGGAGTATCAGAACTATGATCCCTAAAGAATTCTTGAGGATCATCCGAATTGGAGAATCCTTTTATTTTTATCGTATTTTTAGCAGCAGTGCTATATTCTTCCCTATCATCGATAAGTTTTAACATTTCATTTTTAATGGCGTTCTCATCCTCGGGAGTAGCTTTAATATCGAATTTAACAAAACTAATATCACGAGTTGCTTCAGCTCTGAAATCTTCAGGATGTTTTTTAACGTATTGTTTAATTTCATCATCACTAACCGTAATAGTACTATCGGAAATATAAGTATAAGGAACGAAAACATACTCCAAATCTAGTTTTGTATTATTATCAAAATAATATCTTTCACTCTCTTTTAAAGTGACTCCTAATCCCGCAGTAATAAGATTATTATAGGTTCTTAATTCTAAGCTCGACTTTATATTTCTCTCATAATCAAGCCAGCTAAGCCATGCAGCCTGTCCTTGTTCATCGTCATCTTTGGCATCTTTTAAAGTGGCAATATATTCTTTGAATTTCTCTTCATCGAATAAACCAGCTTCATTCTTAAATTGAGGGCTACTTTGCACGAAAGGTTGATTGATAATTTCATCCCAAACATCTTTCTCACCAACAATAACACCTGATTTTTCGAGTTGGTTTTCATAAATCTTTTGACGTACCAAATTATCCCATGCCGCATTTACACTTTGCATTTGGGAAGCTCTATTTCCACTTCTGGCCCTTTGTTGTTCTACTAATTCTGCAAATTCTTCACGGGTAATGTTATCGCCATTAATTTCGCCAACAGAATTACTACTTCCACCGAAACCTCCACGAGTGAAAACATCACCAATTACGAATGAAAATAATGCCAATGCAATAATAATTATTAAAAATAATGAGCGCTCTCTAATTTTACCTAAAATTGCCATTTTTTACTTCTTTTAAATTCAGTGTGCGAAAATACAATATCCCTTTTAATTATGAAAGCAGAATAACAAGTAAATTAAAGTAATAAAGCAAGACTAAGCTTCTTTAAATAAAACTTTTAAGTAAACATTTTCAATTTTGGAAGATGAAACTTCGGTTATAGTAAATTGAAAGCCATCAATTTCTATAATTTCACCTTTTTCTGGAATTTTTTCAGTGGTGTTTACAATTAATCCACCTAAGGTTTCATAGGTGTCATTTTCGGGCAAATTTAAATCATAAGTTTCGTTGATATAATCAACCTCTAATCGGCCTGAAAATTCAAATTCACGATCATTGATCTTTCTTTCTAAAAGTTCTGCCAGATCATGTTCATCTTCTATATCGCCAAACAATTCTTCTATAATATCTTCAATCGTTATTAATCCCGATGTACCACCATATTCATCAAGAACAATAGCAACACTTTTCTGTTTTTTTGTTAACTCACCCAAGATATCGTTGATCATCATAGTTTCTGGAACAATTTTAATGGGTAATAGTATCGATTGTATGCTTTTTGGATTCTTGAATAACTCAAAGGCATGAACGTAGCCAATGATATCATCTAACGAGTCTTTAAATACCATAATTTTGGATAGGCCTGTATCTACAAACAATTGTTTTAGGTTTTTTATTGAGTCGTTAACATCAATGGCTATGATATCAGTTCTCGGAATCATAGCTTCCCTAGCCCTTACATTATGGAATTCCAGTGCATTTTGGAAAATTTGAATCTCCGAATCAACATCTTCATTTACGGTCTCTAATTGTTCGTTAATATAATTGCCAAGCTCGGCCTTGGAAAAGGCTAGTTGAACATTATCTGATTTTGTATTAAATAAAACTCTTAATAAGAAATCAGATATAAAGATGATAAATTCTGAGACAAAATAAAAAATTAAAAAAAACACATATGCCGGGATTGCAAATAATTTGAGCGCTTCATTTGCATAAATTCGAAATATGGCTTTTGGTAAGAATTCAGCCGTAATTAATATTATTAACGTAGAAATAATGGTTTGTATTAATAAAATAATATAATCGCTGCTTATATAAGGTGAGACAAAGGGCATTAATAATTCTCCCATAAAGTAACCGTAAATCACCAAGGCAATATTATTACCAACCAGCATGGTGGTAATGAACTTAGAGGGTTTAGCGGTTAGATTACTAAGTGTTTTAGCCAGGAAGGTATCTTTTTTCTTTTCAAGCTCAATATGCATTTTATTAGCTGATACAAAAGCGATTTCCATTCCTGAAAAAAAAGCAGAAAGCAAAATAGAAATTAATATAATAAGAATATATAACTCCAACGATTACTTATTTTGTTCTTTATTTCTAGCCTCAATTCTCTTTCTAAATCTTTTCCTAAAGAAATACATAAAGACAGCTAATATGGCAAATCCGATAAACAGATATGCCCGGTTTCTATCAGAAGACCATCTTGCGACGCCTTCAACAATAAATATAATCGCAATTACGAGATAGGCGTATTCAAAAAATTTCCAAAATTTTACCATTATTATTAATTTTCGTTGATGTAAATAGTACCCGAAATATCTTTCATTGTCACCAGCGAAAGGTCTTCATTAGACTCAAACCCTTTACCGTTGATGGTGTCTGTTTTCGTTATTAATCTAAAAGCTTTTTCGGTATAAATATAATGCGTTGTTTGATCCCAAAAAAGCTGTTCGGTAAATAATTTGCTTTTATCCTTATGATTAATAACAATTACATTTCCATTTACTTCAGAAATACCCGTTTTACTGTAAGATCTGCTATAATCGGCTTTTAGTGTTATAGAATCACCTGATTTAGAGAATGTAACTATTTCAATTCCTTCTGGAAATTCCTGATAGGGATGCTCCTTCCGGTTACTGAAATCTTTTAAAAGAGGGGTAATAAGTTTTGTTTTTACCAAACCAGAATCCGTATGAATAAGATTTACGTTCTTGGCAACGCCTATGGGTAAATTTTTTTCGGCTAAGAAATCTTGTACTTCTTTGATATCATTACCGCAAGAAAAAAACATTGCCACTAAGAGGATAGTAGCAATGTTTTTAATATTTTTAAATGTTGATCGATACATCAACCAAATTTATGGAATTTTAACAGTTTCACCAATCCAACAACCTATCTTATAGGGAGTTCCAGATTGTCTTCCTTCGGTAAAGATCAATTTTTTTGAAGGCGCGCTTGCCATATAACTGTCAATATATTTGTTTGCCCTTGAAGTTATACTAGGGTCAACAGCTTTTGCTTGATATGCCTTATTTGCAGCGGCTACATAGACCATTCTTTTACTGAACTCATCCGTACCACAACTGTTTGCACTACTAGCATAAAGATTTGCAATTAACAGGTATGCTATCCCCATACTTGGCCTTGCTTGCAAAGCTCTATTTGCATATGTTCTGGCAGATGAAACACTCTTTCTTCGCATAGAAACTGCGATTTCATACAAATAGTTTGCTTTTTTATAAGGATCAGTTTCAATATCAACGGCTTTATTTCTATACTTTAAGGCTTCATTAGCCTGACCTCTATCTTCTAATATGTCTGCATAGAAAATGTAGGCTCTTGGTGAAGGTTCAGCATGTACATACGCTTCTACTAATTTAGGATAAAGCGCATCTGAAGTACAATCTTTACCGGCCATTCTAGACGCAGCTCTTCTTAACCATTTTGCATCATTTTTATTAGATTCGAAACTTTTGTTATAAAGTGGTATTAGCCTTTCACAAGTAGCTACTTCACTAATAATAGCATCTAAAATATCTTCTACCTGACCTAAGCCTCTTAAGTTTATTCCGTTATTTTTTTGCGTTCTTTTTTCCTTTGAAGTAAGTGCCTTACCGCTAGCTTCTTTAGCGTTAATTTTATCTAATTCTTTCGTGTATTCATCAATCTTATTGTTCACAGCATCTAATACATCATCATAGGTATCAAAAACTACTTGAACATTGGTGTCTTTATTCCTATTAGTAACCTCCTGGAAATATTTAGCCATGTTCTTTACACTGAGTCCAGAAGGATCAGTTTTGAATCCTAATTCTAATTTTTCAAATATTTGCTCTTTAGATGCACCTCTTTCCTCAAGAGAAATCGCCCAATCGCTATAAACTTTTCCTAAATTATCGGGAAAATATTGAATTCTTTTGGCGTAGATTTCATCTATCAATTTACCTGCGGCAACTTTGTCGCCAGGAGCAGCTTTTTCATATCTGTACTCTGCAAGTTTTAAGCCATGAGCATAAATATTTTTATTTGAGGCTGGACAATTGTCGAAACACCATTTCCATGGTTCGTAGGCAGGATCGTAGTTTTTAACCTTTGCATATTCATAAAATATAGAAAGATTAGTCATGCATTTTTCTGGCTCAGCACCATATTTATCTTGCGCATAAACATTACCCATGCCCATTAGCAGTACTAAACTCAATGCTAAATTTGTAATATTTTTTCTCATTTTGTTGGTTGTTTTAATTAAACAAAATTTATTTTATCGGTCTACCGTTATCTTATGTCTCTTTTGATAAACCATCTGTCATTTAAAGTTAAACTCAGGCGAAAGTTAAGATAATTTTCTTTAACCAGATCATTACTTATTTCACCTCTTTTACCAATTTCTACTCCAAAGTTAACATTTGATAATTGTTGACCTATCGGTAGTCCTACTCCAAAAGATATGCCAAAGTCATTAACTGCTGTGTTATTCACCAATAGACCGGTCTTTTTATAATTTAACCCGGCCCTGAATGTGGCTCTTTGCCAGTAGCTTGTTATAGAATTAAATTTTGGAGTATAATATCCCCCAATTGAAATTCTATTAGACTTTTCATAGGATACTTTTGAATTATCTTCAAGAACAGCATCTGTAAAATCAATAGCATCTTGAAAACTATACTCTATGCCCGCATACCATTTATTTTCTTCACCAACGCCAACACTTAAAATAGTTTTTAAGGGTTTTGTAATGGTGCTTTTAAAAGTATTATTTACAATTGTATCCCTTGCGCTAACAACTCCATTATCAGTATTTATTAACGAAAATAAGTATTCTTTTCCTTTATTTGACAAATCGTTATTAAAATTAACAACTCCACCGGCTTTTAAAGATAATTTATCGTTGATTTTTGCATTATACTGTACCCCTAATTTTGTAGACAATCCCCTTACGTCAGAATCAGTTTTATGCATCGTGGCTAATTGCACACCATCACGCCTGTTAAGTAGGGTATTTTCTATACTTCCAAAAACATAGGCAGTTTCGATACCTACATTGACATTTTGAAGCAATTTATAACCAAACCCTAAAAAGACCCTATTTGTTCCACCTTCACCAGTATAAAGGTTTAATGCGGTTAAATTATCCTCATCATCTCTAAATTCTTCAATTAAAGAATAACCTACAGTTGTATTGGGTTGAAGGCCAAATGAAAAACCCGCTTTATTCCCAATTGGGATTCCCAGAGCTAAATATGAGAGTGAAGTTGAAGAAGCGCTTCCTGTATTTGTTCCGTCATCAAGCTTTAGGCCTTTATTTACCCCGGCAAATGCATAGGTGGTAAATCGTAAAGATGCTAAAGATGCTGGGTTAGAGAATGTTAACTGATATGTACTATTAAAGGCAGCGCCAATTTGCCCCATGCTAATTTCTTCGGCCGTTTTTTGGGCGGTTTCATCTCCAACACCAAAAAAAGAATAGGGGGAAGAATTGTTTTTTTGAGCGTAGCCCTGTATGGATAAAAGTATTATTGCTAATACAATGAGTTTCTTAATCATTCGTCTAAGTTGTGTATCAAAATACTGTTTAGGCCTTCCAACAAAAAATTTGGATTGGCAAATATGGTACTTTTTAGGTTTTTAGACAAGAAATTTATATCACCTCCTGTTAAAACTACTGTTAAAGTTTGAAATTTAGTTATATATTGATTAATCACACCATCGATTTCATTCAAAATACCGTTTAGAACACCCGAATGAATTGAGCTCACTGTGTCACTACCTATAAGTTTAAATTTATTTAATTCTAATAGGGGTAAGTTAGCGGTAAATTTATGTAACGATTTATATCGTATTCCAATTCCTGGAGAGATAGCTCCGCCTAAATATTCTTTTTTTAAATTTACATAATCAAAAGTTATGCAAGTACCTGCATCAATAACTAATACATTTTGGTTAGGATATTGATCTACTGCGGCACATGCCAGGGCAATTCTATCAACTCCTAAAGTTTTTGGGGTTTTATATTTATTTAATAACGGAATTCTTGTTTGATGATCTAATTCGATGACTTTCGAAAAAGTGTTTAATTTTTTGATTGTTGAAGTATCATAATTTGAGACGGAAGATATAATACAATTTCTCAGGGAATATTTTTTTTGAAACTTTTTTACTGTTTTATAAATATTATCATTTTTGGTAATTATTTTTTGCACTAATGTTTTATTATCAAAAACAGCAATTTTTGATCTGGTATTCCCAATATCAATTATTAAATTCATAGACCTTTCTAAAAGATGCAAAAATACAAATACATTTTTTATCTATTTATGTTGAAATATTTTAAATTTAAATTTATATTTGCACCCGCCTGCCGGAAGGCAGGACCGCTAATTTAAAACTAGCAGGTACCTTAGCTCAGTTGGTAGAGCAATGGACTGAAAATCCATGTGTCCCTGGTTCGATTCCTGGAGGTACCACTTAAAGCACAAAACCCGCTCAACGAGCGGGTTTTTTCATTTCCAAAAGGGAGGAAGCTTGCTTCCAAATACTTAAGGAAATGGAAAAACAGCCAACATAGTTGGCACGTTTTGTATTTTCAACAGCGAGATCAAAGGAACTAAGAACATAGTGAGTTAATCCTGGAGGTACCACTTAAAGCACAAAACCCGCTCAACGAGCGGGTTTATTAATTAAGAATTGCTGCTTATATTTTATCTTTCGATAATTAAAAGATCTTTTTCCAGCCCTTTTATTACTTGACTTACATAATCTTTTATGGTCTTATCTAATTTTGAAGGATCAATAAGATCTATATAACCTGTCCATATAAGCGTCCTTTCGGTATCAGAACTGATATTATACAAAGAAGTTTCCAGATGGTAGACCTTATATTCATCATAATATCTAGGATGATAATAGATGTCTTGATATATAAAATAATAATTTCTAAATCGCCCAACATGATAATTAAGATCGTAGTATTCACGATGCGTGATTGCTTTATTCTCAATACCTTTAAGAGCGGTTACTAAAACAGCATCGAATCCTTTTTCCTTTAGCATCGTTACGACTTGTTGAATATCTTCTTCCGTTTTCTTTGAATGTGTAAATTCTGGATTAAAAGTTTCTAGGCTTTTTATTGTATTAATACCCCTTAAAGTTAGTTCTTCCTTAAGGCTTTGCTCAAATTGATCTCTAGCGCTCAAATTTTGCGTCATTCCAACGACCAATAATTTTTGAGGCTCGAATTTTTGGATTTCGGGATTTTTCCAGCTATTCACCAATTTTGTAGAAGAGCAGCCAATTAATAGGGAAAAAACTATAAGGAAAAGTAAATTTTTCATTTTGCAGTAATTTTAATTTAATTAAACGGATTTTCGAATTAAGATCACTGGTTAGCTTTAATAAAGGTATTATCAAGTACGAATACGCACAATGATATATATCAATTAAAAGTGTATTTAAAACAGTTTAATATAAAACAAAAAAAATCCCTAATATTTATAAGGGATTTTATTTAGTTTATAACATTTTTAAGTTGTTAATTTCTTGTTGTGTAAGTGGTCGCCAATGGCCACGAGGAATATTCTTTTTAGTCAGTCCTGCAAAGATAACCCTATCTAATTTAACAACCTTATAACCAAAATGTTCAAATATTTTTCTAACAATTCTATTTCGTCCCGAATGAATTTCAATACCGATTTCTGTTTTTGGTTGGTTTTCAATATAGGATATCGCGTCTACATATACCATTTTGCCCTCTAACATAAAATTTTCGCCAATTTTTTGTAGATCACTCATAGCTAGCTTCTTATCTAAAGAGGCATGGTATAATTTTCTTACATTGTGTTTAGGATGGGTTAGCTTTTTAGCCATTTCACCATCGTTGGTAAACAATAATAGGCCCGTAGTATTTCTATCTAGCCTGCCTACAGGATAGATCCGTTCTTTTGTGGCGTTGCCAACCAGGTCCATTACAGTATTTCTACCACGTTCATCATCCATGGTAGTAATAAAATTTTTAGGCTTATTTAGTAAGATATATTGTTTTGCTTCAGGACTTATCAAAGAACCATCGAACCTAACCTCATCTGTAAGTTTTACTTTGAACCCCATTTCGGTGATGACTTTTCCGTTAACGGTTGCATTCCCTGCCTTTATCAAAGTATCGGCTTCCCTTCTTGAGCAGATCCCTGAGTTGGAAATATATTTATTCAGTCGAATTTCGGTAGGTTCTATAATTCGTTCCTGAGGGGTATCTTTTCTTAGGTCCTTCCTATAAGGATTTGGTTTGCCTTTTCCTGAAAATTTTTTCCCCTTGGAGAATGGTTTCTTATCATCGCCTAATTTCTTTTTAAAAGAAGTAGGTTTTTTAGAATTATCATAAGATTTTTTTTGATCTTTCGAATTACTTGTTCTGGAAGAAGACTTATTCGCTTGTCGTCCTCTCGACGATATTTTTTTTGCGCTCATTTTTTTAAATTTTGGCAAAAATAATGCTTTTTACAAAGCAAACATTAATCTTTTAGATCTATTATTTTTTGCCGTTCACGGTTTACTATCAATTTAGTAACATCTGGCCTTGAATAATGCCCAGTGACATCAAAGTTTTGCCTTTCCTCTAGCACACGATTAAAATCTAAAGTTTCTACGATCAGTTCTTCCCGGTTTATTATAGGTTCAACGATCCATTCTCCATCAGGTCCGGCGATACATGATCCACCATTAGCCAGTGTTTTTGGAGATTTTTCTAATATGCTGTTTATATGCGGTGTATTGACAGGAAAATCATTGACCGTCATCAAACTAGAAACAGATATTACATACGATCTTGATTCTCTGGCAATAAATCTCGTAATATCCCTTGTATTATGATCACTACCCGGCCAAACCGCAATATGTAAGTTTTCGCCTTGTCCGTACAAAGCTGTCCTTGGTAATGGCATCCAATTTTCCCAACAATTTAATCCCCCAACATTGAATTTCTTTAATGGATGAACCTGTAAACCATGTCCGTCACCTTGCGCCCATACCAAGCGCTCATCATAGGTAGGTTGTAATTTCCGGTGTACTGATTTAATTTCACCGGTCTGATCGATATACACCAGTGAACAATATAAGCTGTGCCCACCCCTGTCCTTTGCTCTTTCTATAATGCCTAAATAAATGGCTACATTTTTCTCTTTGGATAATTTGCAGATCGTGTTTAGATCACCTGCTTCAATTTGAATGGCATTATTGGCGTAATGTGCGTATAGTTCTTTGTTAACATTTGTATTCCATTCGGCTCCTCCGGTTAATGCCAGCCAAAATGGATAGCCTGGAATTAGGGCTTCACCAAAAACTACCAATTCACATTTTTTTTGTGAGGCTGTTACTATGGTCGTTAAAACCTTTTCAATTGTTTTTTTCTTATCTAACCACACCGGTGAGATCTGGGCCAAACCAACAGTCAATAAATGCGAACTCATATGATTCTATTTATAATTACAGAAGTATCAATAAAGGCCAAACTGAATATGCCGGCCAGAATTAAGAATTTAAGAATATTATGCAATAAGATATAATTTTGTTTTGAATTAGACCTCCATAACAATATTAGAAAGATAAATAACACCAGAATTGAAAAATAGAAATAGTATTTCATGAGTCCAATTTCGGGATATTTTAATAAGAAATAGATAGGTGATAAGGTTAAAAATGCAATAAAGGTTATCAAGACCTTTGAAAATTTCTCTCCATACTTGATGGGGATGGTTATAAAATTATTTACAATATCACCTTCTATACTTTCTAAATCTTTTATAAGTTCTCTTATCAATAAAATAAAAAATAAGAATGAGGCATGTGTGAAAATAATAGTTGAAAAATTCTTGAAATAGACAAAAATGACAAAGAAGGGAAGTATGGCTAGAATTGCCGCCGAGAATAATTTTATTAATGGAAATTGCTTCAGTTTATGTGAATAGAACCAAATTAAAAAAATATAAATGGCAAAAAATAATGCGGCACGCCAAGAGACCAATAATCCAAATCCAAAGCCCAGAAAATTAAGAAAAAAATAAATATTGAGTTTTGTTTTCTGATTAACAATACTGTCAATTTTAGTTTTTTGAGGTCTGTTAATTTTATCGATATCCACATCATAAAAATTATTAATAATGTACCCAGAAGCAATTACACAAATAGTGGCGAGCACAATAAAATAAAGATCTAGATCTAATAAGATATAGCGAAGTGATTTTTCAGGAGCAAAAATAAAGATCGAGGCTAAATATTGTGCAATTACAATTACTACAATATTATAACCTCTAACTACAGATAGTAGACTGAAGAATTTATAATAGAAAGGATATTTTTTAGGTTTTTTCGGTGTATTATTTTCTGCAGTTTTAAGTAGATCCATGACGATGGAATTAAAACCTGTATACCAATTCTAATCTATAATTCTTTAATAATTGTTGTGCTTTTTCATAATCTTTGGTAAACCCTAATATATAGCCGCCACCTCCAGATCCACAGAGTTTAAGATAATATGCATTTGATTCAATTCCGTTTTTCCATAGTTCATGGAAAGCATTAGGAATCATTGGTTTGAAATTATCTAATACTACTTTAGAAAGTTTTTTTACATTGCCAAATAGTGATTTTACGTCTCCATGTAAAAAATCGTCGATACACGCATCTGTATGCTTGGCAAAATCTTCATTGATCATTTTTCTGAATCCTTCGTTTTTCATTTTATTCATAAAAATGGTCACCATGGGTTCTGTATCGCCAACTTGTTCAGAATCTAATAAGAAGACTGCCCCTTTTCCTTCTTTTTGAGAGGGTATTCCGGTTGGCTCTAAATGGTCTTTAGAATTAATTAAGATAGGTAAACTCAAATAGCTATTTAACGGATCGAGACCAGAACTTTTACCATGAAAGAAAGATTCCATTACCGAAAATATTTCTTTTAATTTTAGTAACTTATCTCGGGTTAAGTTTTCTAATACGGTAATTTTATTATCAGCATATTTATCGTAAATAGCCGCAACCAATGCTCCAGAGCTTCCAACTCCATAACCTTGGGGTATGCTCGAATCGAAATACATTCCTTTATCTATATCTCGCTTTAGATCATCTAACCTAAAATGCACCAATTCGGTATTTTCTAGTTGACTTAAATACTGATAAAATTTTTGTAAACTTTGATTTGAGAGCTTTGCTTTATCCGTTAATTTTTTTGAAACTTTTAAAGCACCTTGATATACGTTATAAGGAATCGCCAAACCTTTGGAATCTTTTATAATTCCATATTCTCCAAAGAGTAAGATCTTGGCATAAAACAGTGGTCCTTTCATTAAATTGTGTTTAACCTTCTTGATAAATCTAGGCAAATATAATAGATTCTCTTGAAAACCAAGCTATTGGTCTATTAAATTTGCTTAGCCCCAAATCCAGTTCTATCATTGATATAGTTTTTATTCTGGCAATATTTAATCAATTCGGATATTATAAAGTTATTGATAGCTTCTTTTTCCTTTTCGGGATATAACACATGAACATTGGCTCCGGCATCTAGGGTAAAACAAATATTAGCATTGGTTTCATTTCTAAATTTCCATATTTTATTGATAATTTCAAGTGTATTTGGTTTCATTAAGATAAAATACGGGTTGCTTGTCATCATCATGGCATGTAAAGTAAGCGCTTCACTTTCAACAATATTGATAAAAGACTTCACATCACCATTTTTTAATACTGCTGAAATTTTTGAAATATTCTCATGGGCTTGTTCAAATCGCTTATTAGCAAAAGGGTGCCCATGCATCAAATTGTGTCCAACCGTGCTGGATACTTGTTTTTCACCTTTATCAACCAATAAAATTGTATCGTGATAATTTTTAAAAACCTCATGTACCGGTCCGGGGAATTTAATACCGAAAAGATCACTACTTTTATTAAAATCCTTATGTTTCCCCCATATTACCAAAGGACCTTCAATACTTCGGCTGGCACTTCCGGATCCCAAACGGGCTAAAAAAGAGGCCTTTTTATTGAAATATTCAGGACTTATTTTAGGATTCAATTCTTTTTCTAAACGCATAATGCATAATGCCAATGCCGCCATACCGCTTGCAGAAGAGGCGATGCCACTACTATGAGGAAAGGAATTTCTAGAATTTATTTTTAAATCATACTCAGAAATAAATGGCACATACTTTTGGATCCTTTTAAGAAAAGTGGCGATTTTAGGTTTAAAATCATCTTTCTTTTTACCTTCAAAATAAATCTCAAAATGCAGACCATCCTTATTCTTCTTTTTATATTCTAATGTAGTTAAAGTGAAACAAGCATCAAGGGTAAAACTGATGGATGGATTTTCAGGCAACTGGGGTTCTTTTTTACCCCAATATTTGACCAAAGCAATATTGCTAGGTGTTTTAAATGTAAAACGACCCTGTTCTGGTAAGTTTATAAGGGTTTCATTAAAATTAAAATCTTGTTCCCGCAGCATAATTAGAATTTGTACAAATATAAATTTTAGTCTATTAGAAATCTAATAATTCAAATAATTTAAAGATGTTAAGTTTTATTTATATTATTTTTGGAAATAATCATTTTAAAATATATTTCAAATGTCACAATTTTTTGATAGGCTAAACGAGGGAGGACCATTTTTTATGTATCCACTTTTACTCTTATTAATAATAATCTTTTTCTTAATAGTTAACGGGTTCTTAAATAAGGCCAATATTGATAAAACGCTTAGTTTACTGAGTTCACTTAGTTTATTTGCCCTAGTCTGGGGTTTTTTAGGCCATATGATTGGTATGATCACTGCTTTAGACACTATAGAAGCTGTTGGAGATATTTCCAATGCTGTATTGGCAGGAGGATTGAAAATTAGCTTACTTACACTTGTTTTTGGGTCCGTTATTTTCCTCGTTGGGAGATTAGGTATTATTATCTTGACCATGACTCAAAAATAATTTTATCCAAATATTTTGAGTAGAAAGATCAAACTGTTATGGGATTTTAGGGGTCCCGATTCGTTAAAGATTGCTGAACATCATTGTATACATTTAAAAGAATTTTCTGAAACCGAAAATTTAGGTTTTCTTGAAATAAATTCAAAACAATTCAATGCGCACCACAGCGTAGCCTTTATTGTAGTTGACGAAAAAGATATGTTAAAATATAGAGATGCATTAAGACCCCATAGGGGTGAAGTATCTTAAATTTATATTTTATTTTTAGACAATTGTTCTAAAAGTTAAATTAATTCTTGGTTTGGATATTTTTTTCGAAGGTGGCAACCGATGCAGCCAGTTTGTTTGAGTAAGCCCTTTCATAACCAATAAACTGCCATTTTCTAAAATG
>CBDUPN010000036.1:0-17457 GCA_965369125.1 uncultured Aureibaculum sp.
ATCAATTCTGGTGTAATTAAAACCAAAGAAAATGATGACTCAGCTCAAAAGTATAGAGATTATTTTAATTGGTCTGAAAGTCTAAACCGTTGCCCTTCACATAGGTTATTGGCCATCTTAAGAGCAGAAAAAGAAGGATTTATCCGAGTTAAGATCGAAATTGATGACGATAAGGCCTTAGGGAATATTGAGAATAGAATGATACGCACTAGCAACGAATGTGCAGATCAAATTAAAATTGCAGTACAAGATGCTTATAAACGCTTGCTTTTTCCTGCTTTATCCAATGAAATAATGAATACTGCCAAAGAAAAGGCAGACGATTCGGCAATTAATGTTTTCGCCAAGAATTTAAAACAATTATTGCTAGGGGCGCCGCTAGGTGAAAAGAATATTCTAGCCATAGACCCCGGATTTAGAAGTGGGTGTAAAATTGTTTGTTTAAACAAACAAGGGGAGTTGATTTATAATGAAACTGTATATCCACATGCTCCTCAAAACGACGCTATAGGTGCAATGAAAAAAATTAGCTCGCTGGTTGATGCCTATAAAATTGAAGCCATAGCAATTGGAAATGGTACAGCATCGAGGGAAACAGAGCAGTTAATTAGAAAAATGCGATTCACCAAAGACATTCAGGTGTTTGTAGTTAGCGAAGCAGGAGCTTCCATTTATTCGGCTTCGAAGATCGCCCGGGAAGAGTTTCCAAATTATGATGTAACAGTAAGAGGAGCTGTTTCTATCGGCAGAAGATTGGCCGATCCATTAGCCGAGCTTGTTAAGATAGATGCAAAATCTATAGGCGTTGGTCAATATCAACATGATGTTGATCAATCTAAATTAAAAAATGCCTTGGATACGGTTGTTGAAAGCTGTGTAAATACGGTAGGGGTAAATATAAATACCGCAAGTAAACCTTTATTGAGTTATGTATCAGGCATCGGACCAAAATTAGCTGAGAATATCGTTGATTATAGAAATAAACATGGAGGTTTTAAATCAAGAAATGATATTTTAAAAGTACCTCGATTAGGAGATAAAGCATATGAGCAAGGCGCCGGATTCCTAAGAATTAAAAATGCAAATAACCCCTTAGATGATTCTGCAGTACATCCCGAAAGCTACAAGATCGTTGAGAAAATGGCAACCGACCTAAACAAAAGCATCTCTGATCTGATAGGTAACAAAACTATTTTAGAAAAATTGAATATAGAAAAGTATGTCACAGGTTCCGTTGGGTTGCCTACGCTGACAGATATCGTTAAAGAATTAGAAAAACCAGGGCTCGACCCTCGCGAGCAAGTAAAGGTCTTTACTTTCAATAAAGATATCCGAACGATAAATGACCTGAAAGTAGGCCAATTATTGCCGGGTATTGTGAATAACATTACAAATTTTGGATGTTTTGTGGATATAGGAATAAAAGAAAGCGGATTGGTACACGTTTCAAATTTGGCTGATAAATATGTTAGTGATGTAAATGAAATTGTGAGTTTACATCAACAGGTAATTGTGAAAGTCTTGGAAATAGATATCCCCAGAAAACGTATTCAATTATCTATGAACTATAAATAAGTTTTCTGGGACATCCTCTTTTTCATTTCCATTAAAATAAGCTAACCGGCACGTCTGGTAATAACCGGATTATCAATAATTTTATTAATAATTGCCTCCCATTTTTTAGCTCTCAACAATTCATGATCTTGATTATAATTAATATCTACATTAAAAAAGTTAAGTCTAAAACTTTCCTTGTCATATATACTTGTAAACTCTAAATCGATTTTTTCCAATAAGGGAATTCTTTTTTTTCCTTCCATAAAAAATTTTATAGTATCTATCGTTTTGCAAGATGCCATTTCTGCTAAATTTATTTCAGTATAAACTGGAACTGAATCTGTTAATTGTATAAAAACTAACACTTTTTTCGGTTGATTAATTCCGATAAAGTTATCGTTCCAGATCTCTTCATTGGTAAAAGGCATTTTATATTTTTCACTTAAGCTTTTGAGCTTTATTTCTGTTTTTTTTGTGCTCCGAATTCCTAATAAAATCAACCAGATGATAGGAATTGCTAAACTTAACACCAGCACGATATTAATAGCTAATATTGAAATTTTCATTTTATTTTATTTTTATAAGATTTCTTTTGAATTTTTGTTTGAAACACCTGACAAGTAAAGAGCTTACATTTTGAGCTATTTACTGGATTCAATATTTTATGTCAACCAGAAACTTTATAAAAAAGAGTTAAAAGGAAATATGATGGAGGTTGTGGGAAAGGAGATCAATAAATTTTTAGATATGATTATGTAGCGTAAACTAACATCAATCTTACTGCTAATGCTTATATAGCTTTTATATTTACTATATGTTTTTAAAAAGAATTCTTTATTTGATGAAGTTAATTCGAATACTGATTCAATATCAAAATAACAGAATAAAAATTCAGGACTATGTTTAATTAAACTAATCTGATTGAATTCTCGCTTTGTTTTGGTCGAAGAGACGTCATGTAATAGCGGGAAAGACAATAAATAAACACCTAATAAAAGTTTTAAAAGCAAATAGTTCATCGAACCAGTTTATTACTTTATAGTAGAACAAATGTATACATATTTCCTGTTAAAAAAATATTAAATTATGATACAAAAAAATTACTTCAAAGGCTTTTCTTTATCAGACATTTCTTTTTTGATTTTATCACTTTTTCTGGGGGATAGCTTGTAGATGAGATAGCCAAAGCCGACCACAAAATGAAGAATTACTACGGCCATAATAAAGTAATACCAAAAATTAGATGTTTGCATGATAATACGTTTTTAATTACGAAGTCTTAAAACAAATTTACTTAAAAAAAGAAAGAGCGCATAAATGCGCTCTTTCCACTTTTTCTCTTGCTTAGCTTATTTCCCACCAAGCATTAACAACTCATTAACGACAATTTCGCTAATATATTTTTTAACACCCTCTTTATCTTCGTAACTTCTCGATGTTAATTTCCCTTCTATGGCTACTTCATTACCCTTTAATAAATACTTTTCTACTATTTCAGCAGTTTTATTCCATGCAATAACATTGTGCCATTGAGTATCTGTAATTTTTTCTCCTTTCGCATTTCTATAACTATCGTTGGTAGCTATCGAAAATTTCGCTAATTTTTTACCTGACTCTAAGGTAATTACTTCCGGATTGTTTCCTAGGTTTCCAATCAACTGTACTTTGTTTCTAAGTGTATTCATAATTTTAATTTTATGCCTGCCGGAGCAAGCTGGTTAAACAGTTAAGACTATTGAATATCGTTCGTTCAATTCAACACCGCAAACATATTTCACAATTCCAAAATGATTCGGTTATTAAATAATTACTTTCGTTTGTAAACGAATGTAGTCGTTTGTAAACGGATAATTTGTATATTGCAAGCTCAATTAAATCCCTGCTTGTCAATATTTTAAATAGTAGATAAACACAAAGAAGTAAAAAATAATTCTAAAAATAAAAATAAATGCAAAAGTCCTGTCCGGAATGCGGTAAAAAAATAATTGGTCGTGTTGATAAAATATTTTGTTCAGATTACTGCAGGAATGCCTATAATAATAAGATCAATAAAGACAAAAAAAATCTAGTTAGAAATATAAATAACCGGCTTAGAAAAAATTACAAAATTCTCAATGAGTTAAACGAAAGTGGGAAGTCAAAGGTGAGCCGCGATAAATTGTTAAATAAAAATTTTGACTTCAATATATTCACCTCAATTTACACCACGAAAACAGGCAATACATATTTTTATGTGTACGACCAAGGTTATCTACCCCTAGAAAAGGAGTTCTATTTATTAATAAAGAAAGATTAAATTATTTCCAGTTATGCGACTTATGCTCTAGAGCGGCGATCAGGATATCTTTTTGACTAATTTGTCCAACTAGCTTGCCCTTGTCTACAATAGGAAAACGTCTTCTTTTAGATTTCACAAACTGTTCAGCAGCTTCAAAAACCGTTAGGTTTCCGTCTATGGTTTCCACATTTTTTATCATGTGCTTGTCGACCGTATTATTATCAAGAGGCATATTATAATATCTGCTTTCTGAAATGTGTTTAATACAATCACCCTCTGATATGATCCCCAGCAATTCATTTTTATCATTTACTACGGGCCCTCCAGAAATTCTATTATTTATAAGGACTTCCATCACATCCGATAAAAGTTGATCGGGTTTGAAGGTGATCAATTTTTTAGTCATAATATCAGACACCAGAGCCGGTTGAAATTCTTCTTTTTGAGGTTGGGATCTGCGTCCTTGAAAACTTTTGATTGCCATAGCTTAAATTTTTTGCATTTAGGTAAATATAATAAAAAATTCTTTCGATAAACAAACCTGCTCTATTTAACGATACTATTTTATTGAAAAAAGAATAGTATCTCAACTAAAATAGTTTTTTAAATTTTATATTTGCACCTCTTAAATATGTCTATTATGATAACGATCAATGATTTTAATTTTAAAGATAAAAAAGCACTCATTAGGGTTGATTTTAATGTACCATTAGATGAAAATTTTAATGTAACCGATACCACAAGAATTGAGTCTGCTAAACCTACAATTTTAAAAATTCTTGAAGACGGAGGCAGCTGTGTCCTTATGTCTCATTTAGGCCGCCCAAAAGGAGTAAGTCCTGAGTTTTCATTAAGCCATATTGTTAAGACTGTTAGTGAGATTATTGGAGTACAAGTAAAATTTGTTGAAGATAGTATCGGTAAAAAAGCTGAAGATGCTGTTGCTGTATTAGAACCTGGAGAGATTTTATTATTAGAAAATTTGCGTTTTTATAAAGAAGAAACTGCCGGGGATTTAGATTTTTCCAAAAAACTTTCAAAATTAGGAGATATTTATGTAAATGATGCTTTTGGAACAGCGCATAGGGCCCATGCTTCAACTACAATCGTCGCTCAGTTTTTTAAAGACAGAAAGTGTTTTGGTTTATTATTGGCGAAGGAAATTGAAAGCATAAAAAAAGTATTTGAGGATAGTGAAAAACCTGTAACGGCAATTTTAGGAGGTTCAAAAGTATCCTCTAAAATAACCGTTATTAAAAATATTTTAGATAAGGTAGATCATTTAATTATTGGTGGCGGTATGAGTTTTACTTTTATTAAAGCCCTTGGCGGAAATATTGGTGATTCTATTTGTGAAGATGATAAGCAAGAATTGGCATTAGAGATTTTAAAAGAAGCAGAAGAAAAAGGCGTTAAAGTTCATCTGCCTGTAGATGTAGTAGCCGCAGATGCATTTAGTAATGATGCGAAAACACAATTCGTAGATATTAAGAACATTCCAAATGGATGGCAAGGGTTGGATGCAGGGCCTAAAACAAATGTAGGGTTCTCTTTTGTGATTGCTCAATCTAAGACAATTTTATGGAATGGCCCTGTGGGCGTTTTTGAAATGCCAAAATTCGCAAAGGGCACTATAGAATTAGGCAATGCAATTGCCGATGCCACAGCCGATGGTGCTTTTTCACTTGTTGGAGGTGGAGATTCTGTAGCTGCAGTAAAACAATTTGGATTTGAAAATAAAGTAAGTTACGTATCTACCGGTGGTGGTGCTATGTTAGAAATGTTAGAAGGTAAAACATTGCCTGGAATTGAAGCCATCTTAAATTAATGAAGTACACTACATTACCACATACTAATGTAAAGGTTAGTAAAATTTGCTTGGGTACCATGACCTGGGGCCAACAAAATACCGAAGTCGAGGCCCATGAACAAATGGATTATGCAGTAGAAAAAGGAATTAATTTTTTTGATACCGCAGAGCTCTATCCAGTGCCTGCGAGAGCAGCAACATATGGACTTACAGAAAAATATATAGGTTCCTGGTTTAAAAAAACTGGAAATAGAGAAAAGATCATACTAGCCAGTAAAATTGCAGGACCCGGAGCTTATACAGCTCATATAAGAAAAACAGGATTTTCGAAACAAGCCATTACCGATGCATTACACGACAGCCTTAAACGACTACAAACCGATTATATAGATCTTTACCAATTACATTGGCCGGAAAGACCCATTAACTGTTTTGGTATTAGAGATTATCCTTACCATATAAAATCAGATTGGGATGATAATTTTTCGGAAGTTTTAGAGACACTTGGTGCGTTTATCAAACAAGGTAAAATTCGATATATCGGTTTGTCGAACGAATCTGCTTGGGGAACCATGAGATATCTTGAAGAATCGAAGTCAAAAAATTTACCTAGACCTATCACAATCCAAAATGCATATTCATTATTGCACAGGGTATTTGAAATAGGGCATTCTGAAATTTCCTTAAAAGAAGAAATCGGACTATTACCCTATTCTCCATTAGGATATGGGGTGTTGAGCGGAAAATATTTACATGGAAAACCAAAAGATTCACGTATAGCTTTGTTTCCCAATTATAGTAGATATAGCAGTCCACAATCTTCCGAAGCTGTAAAAAAATACTTATTTATCGCAGAAAAATATGGCTTAAACTTGGCGCAAATGTCATTGGCTTTTGTGAATCAGCTGCCATTTGTTACGAGTAATATTATAGGTGCTACTAAAATGAGTCAGCTTAAAGAAAATATAGATAGTATCAATGTAGATCTTTCAGACGAAGTTATTGCTGAGATCAATGCGGTACATGCAATTATTCCAAATCCAGCGGCTTAATATCCCAATTTAGTTCTCACCCTTTGTAAAACGCCCTGAGCTACTGTCCTAGCTTTTTTTGCACCAACTGTTAAGGCTTCGTCGATCTCATGAAGGTTATTCATATAGTGATTATACAAAGCTCTTTCTTTAGCATATTTTTCTATCAACAATTCGAAAAACGCCTGTTTGGCATGTCCATAACCGTAATTGCCGGCTAAATAATTATTTCGCATTTCCGATACTTGCACATCAGAAGCGACTAACTTATATAGTGCAAATAAATTACAGCTTTCAGGATCTTTAGGTTCTTCTAAAGGGGTACTGTCTGTTTGAATTTTCATGATCTGCTTTCTAAGCTGTTTATCATTTAAAAACAAATTGATAAGGTTATCTCTAGATTTACTCATTTTTTCACCATCTGTTCCCGGTACCAACATGGTATCTTCGTGCAACTTTGCATCAGGCGGTACCAAAACATTGCCAATTTTATGGTTCATTCTGTTGGCCACATCACGGGTCATTTCTAAATGCTGTGCCTGATCTTTTCCTACTGGCACAATATCGGCATCATACAACAGGATATCGGCAGCCATAAGCATCGGATAATTAAACAATCCAGCGTTAACATCCTCCAGTCTATCGGCCTTATCTTTAAAACTATGTGCTAAGGTGAGACGCTGATATGGATAAAAACAACTTAAATACCAGGTCAATTCGGTTACTTCAGGTATATCACTTTGACGGTAGAATACGGTTTTATTAATGTCTAATCCGAACGCCAGCCAGGTTGCTGCCGTACTATAGGTGTTTTGTTTTATGATCTTTCCATCCTTGATCTGTGTAAGGGTATGCATATCTGCAATAAATAAAAAGGACTCATTTTTTGGATCATTAGCCATTTGGATGGCCGGTATAATAGCTCCCAGTAAATTGCCTAAATGTGGTGTTCCCGTACTTTGTACTCCGGTAAGTATTCTCGACATTATTATTCTTTTATTGGCACAAAAATACATATTAAAAAGTAAAAATTATTCCCATTTTAAATTAGTATTTTTGAAAGCGATGAACCTATTGAAAAATATTTTTCGCATTTTTTGGCGTGTCTGGTTTTATGGCTGGGTATTTTTTTCAATTTTAGCAGCACTGCCGATTTTATTCGTAGTAATATCCTACGACAGGTTTTATAAAAGTTTTTTTAAAATTGCCATATTTTGGGGTAAAACGATCTTATTCGTCATGGGATTCAAACCTGTCGTGGAAACTGAAGAAGAAATAGACCCGAATAAAAACTACCTTTTTATTGCCAATCATGCTTCCCTGATCGATGTGATGCTAATGTTATCGGTTATGAAAAACCCCGCTGTATTTGTAGGAAAAAGAGAAGTGAAAAACATTCCCGTATTTGGATATGTTGCCAGAAAAACAAGTATTTTGGTAGACAGGGGTAATGCCGAAAGCAGGAAAGAGGTCTATATTAGTGCCCAGGAAAAACTAAAAAAAGGTTTGAGTATTGCTATCTTTCCAGAAGGCCTGGTGCCACATGAAGATGTGATCTTAAGTAAATTTAAGAATGGCGCATTTAGAATGGCTATCGAGCATCAAATTCCAATTGTACCCATGACATTTTATGATGTTAAAAAGCGATTCTCATGGACATTTTTTAGCGGTTGGCCCGGAAAACTAAGGGTAAAAATTCATACTTTTATGCAAACAGAAGGCTTGACATTAGATGATTTGGAAATGCTCAAAGAAAAAGCATATAATATCATATATAATGAACTCATAGATGATATGAAAAATGACAAAAAATAAACATCTTACTTATTATCCCACCACAGAAGAAAAAATAAACATCCTAACACATGGTCTAGGGCTTTTATTAAGTATTGCGGCATTGGTATTACTCGTTATCCATGCAAGTACGCATGGTACAGCGCGTCATATAGTAAGTTTTACGATATTTGGAGCAAGTTTGATCTTATTATATTCTGCATCTACACTCTATCATTATTCCCAGAAACCAGATATTCGTCGAAAATTAAATATTTTAGACCATGCTTCTATATATGTTTTGATAGCGGGTACCTATACTCCTTTTACATTAATCACTTTAAAAGGATGGTTGGGTTGGACCATATTTGGCATTACATGGGGAATAGCTATTATTGGCGTGTTCTTTAAGTTGTTCTATACCGGAAGATTTGATAAAATCTCAACAATTGCTTATGTTGCTATGGGATGGATCATCATATTTGCAGTAAAACCGCTCATTGAAAATTTACCACTTAACGGATTATACTGGTTACTTGCCGGTGGTATTTTTTATACCATTGGTGCCGTGTTATACAGTGTAAAAAAGATAAAATTTAATCATGCCATTTTTCATGTATTTGTCCTGCTGGGGAGTTTTTCACATTTTATGGCAATTTATTTCTATGTATTAAAACATACCACTTAAACAGATTCTTTCTGATGAAGTAAACGGGTAAGTTTAATAGATAGATCGAGCAAAACGATCTTGGCATTCGCATTTCTTTCAATATGATAAATGGCATCATTCAATTCATTACTTATTTCTAAGATATTATTGCTATGCACAAATGGGGCAAATTTTTCAAGATCGAAATTAGCACTTACCGGCTCCAGAAAGACCAATTCGTCTGCATTATAATTTTTGAGCAATGCTTGTCTAAAAAACTGTAAACAATAATTTAAAAAACTTTTCTGGGTCTCTCGTCCTGTTCCTGCAATTTCCTCGCTCCACGACACCAATTCCTGAATAACAGCAGCATTACCCTTTGCTCTAAAGGCAGTCCTTACCCATTTAACAAACCAATCTTCAAACTGTTCGTCAGTTGAGGCTTGATGCAATATTTGTCGAGCTCGATTCCAATTTCCGTTAGCCTGATGGGCGATTTTAACAGCTTCCTTTTCAGAGATATGTTCTCTTTCTATTAGGGCATCTTTTATATGGTTTTCACTTAAGGGAAATAATTTAACAACCTGGCATCTCGAAAGAATAGTGTTAATTATTTGATCTTCGTTTTCTGTAATTAGTAATAAAATTGTTTTATCAGGTGGTTCTTCTATGAGTTTCAATAATTTATTAGAAGCAGCTGTATTCAATTTTTCAGCCATCCAAATAATTAAGACCTTGTAATTACCTTCAAAAGCTTTTAGTGATAATTTTTTTACAATGGCTTCTGCCTCATCTACCCCAATTTGCCCTTGCTTATTCTCTATGCCAAGTTGCGCATACCAATCTAATAAATTCCCATATGGATTTGATTGAATAAAACTTCGCCATTCTTCTAAAAATAGATCACTTACCGGATGGCTTTTTACTTTAGACGTTGTTGCTACTGGAAACGCAAAATGCAGATCTGGATGTGCAAGCTTGTTAAACTTTACATTACAAGCATGATCTCCCGTTATATTTTCACCATCGGTATTATTACATAAGACATATTGTGCATAAGCAATCGCCAAAGGTAAAGCTCCGGTTCCCTTTGGAGAAACAAATAATTGTGCGTGCGGAATTCTGTTATTCTCAACCGATTGAACTAACAGTTTCTTTATATTTTCTTGGTCTATTACGTCCTTAAAAAGCATGAGCCAAAGATAACAATCCTAATTACCAAAAATATAATTTAGCCTAAAATTTAAAAGTTAAGTT
Organism: uncultured Aureibaculum sp.; assembly: GCA_965369125.1. Taxonomy (GTDB): domain Bacteria; phylum Bacteroidota; class Bacteroidia; order Flavobacteriales; family Flavobacteriaceae; genus Aureibaculum. The sequence continues at coordinate 10,356 of CBDUPN010000036.1, forward strand.
TTTCGAAAAAAATAATAAACAATTTTACTTTTATCAATATTGATTATATTTACGTCTTGCAAAGATTAATTATGAATTTATAATCAAGTTATCATTGGCTTGATTTCAAAATATACCTACATACTATGAGCTGTAATAGTTGCTCTACAGACACTAACGGCATCCCTAAAGGCTGTAAAAGTAATGGAAGTTGTGGTACCGGAAGCTGTGATAAATTAACAGTTTTTGATTGGCTTTCTAATATGGTATTGCCTAACGGTCAATCGAAATTTGACATTGTAGAGGTCCGTTTTAAAAATGGTAGAAAATATTTTTATAAAAACACCAAAAACTTAAATACTGCTATTGGTGACATTGTAGCTGTTGAAACTTCTCCAGGCCATGATATAGGTACCATTTCATTGACTGGTGAGTTGGTTAAGATCCAAATGCGTAAAAAAGACCTCGCTTTTGATAGTGAAGAAATTAAACAGATTTACCGAAAAGCATCACAAAAAGATATAGACATTTGGAGGTCATGTCAAGAAAAAGAACAAGAGTTACAACAAAAATCGAGACTTATTATTAACCGTTTGGGGTTAGAAATGAAACTTTCTGATGTAGAATACCAAGGTGACGGAAATAAAGCTACATTTTATTATACCGCTGATGACCGCGTTGATTTTAGACTTCTTATAAAAGAATTAGCGTCTACTTTTAAAATTCGTGTAGAAATGAAACAAGTTGGCCTGCGTCAAGAAGCAGCACGGCTTGGGGGAATAGGTTCTTGTGGAAGAGAATTGTGTTGTTCGACATGGTTAACAGATTTTAGATCTGTTAATACTTCATCGGCCAGATATCAGCAATTATCTCTAAATCAACAAAAATTAGCAGGGCAATGTGGGAAATTAAAATGTTGTTTGAATTATGAGTTGGATTCATATTTAGACGCTTTAAAAGATTTTCCTAGAAATGATGTTCAGTTAAAAACAACTAAAGGTATAGCGGTTTTTCAGAAAATGGATATTTTTAAAGGTCATATTTGGTACGCCTATAAAGACAATCCTATTCATTGGTTTAAATTAAGAGTTGATCAGGTAAATGATATTATTGAACTTAATAAAGAAAATAAGAAAGTTGAGAGTTTAGAGGTTTATGCTTCTGAATTGAATTTTGAAAATGATAATGAAGAATCTTTCGCGAATGTTGTTGGTCAAGATAGTTTAAATAGATTCGATACCAAGAAGCAAAAAAAAGGTAAAAGAAGATACCGTAATAAAAGAAAATCTACGCGCAAGAATGCATAAGTTATTAAGTGTTTTGATCATATTAATTGCTGTAAGCTCATGTAGTGACAGCGCCGTTTTTGATAATTATAAACCTATTTCAAATTCCGGTTGGCATAAAGATTCGATCGTAAATTTTACATTTGATGCTATCGATACAATTTCTAAAAATAATATTTATATTAATCTCAGAAATAATAACGATTATCAATTCAGTAATTTGTTTTTGATCGTTGGCATAGATTTCCCAAATAATAATCAGGTAATAGATACACTTGAGTACGAAATGACAGACGCCGAAGGAAGATTTTTAGGAAGCGGTTTTACCGATTTAAAAGAAAATAAATTAGAATTTAAAACGAATGTTGTTTTTCCAGCAAAAGGGATTTATGGGTTTTCCATACAGCATGCTATGAGAAAAGGCGGTGAAGTTGAGGGGTTAGAGGTGCTTGATGGAATAAGCGACGTTGGTTTAAGAATAGAAAATATTAAAACGAATGACTAAGAAGCCGTCACAAAATATCATATTCAAAAAATATACCAAGTGGATCTGGGGAGCCTTTATTGGAGGCTTACTCTTTATTACTTTAATATTTTTATTAGCCTCTGTTGGCGTATTTGGTAAGTTACCTACTTTTGAAGAATTGGAGAATCCTGAAAGTAATTTGGCCACTGAAGTCATCTCTATTGATGGCAAAACCCTTGGGAAATATTACAGAGAAAATAGAACGCCCGTCAAATTTAAAGATTTACCCGATCACTTAATCAAAGCATTGGTGGCAACTGAGGATGAACGTTTTTATAGTCATTCGGGTATTGATTTTAAAGGAACAGCCAGGGCATTTTTTTATTTAGGTAAAAAAGGTGGAGCGAGTACCATTACACAACAATTGGCAAGATTACTATTCGAGCGCAGATCACCAAATATAATTAGGGCAGTTCTTCAAAAGGCAAAAGAATGGGTAATCGCCTTACGTTTAGAGCGGCATTATACTAAGGAAGAAATTATAGCGATGTATTTAAACAAATATGATTTCTTAAATCAAGCCGTGGGAATTCGTTCTGCCTCGCGAATTTACTTTGGCAAAGAACCTAAGGAACTTACAATACAAGAGTCTGCAATGCTTGTAGGAATGCTTAAAAATTCATCCCTCTATAACCCTATCCGTTTTCCTGATCGAGTTAAAACGCGAAGAAATGTGGTTTTAAAACAAATGAATAGAAATGAATTTATCACATTAAATCAAAAAGATTCGTTGCAAAAACTCGAATTAGACCTCAATATTAATAAAGAAGGTCATAGTGACGGTACGGCAACATATTTTAGGGAATATTTACGGGATTTTATGCAAAAATGGATTGATAAAAATCCAAAACCCGATGGATCCGATTATAATATTTATCGAGATGGTTTAAAGATCTATGTAACCCTCGATTCTCGAATGCAGTTTTATGCCGAAGAGGCCATGCGCGAACATATGGCTAATTTACAAAGGGTATTTTTTCTGCAACAAGAAAAAAACAAAACAGCTCCGTTTTATGAGTTAACTTCCAAAGAAATTGAAAATACCCTTGAGTCGGCTATGAAGCGATCAAATCGCTATAAACGGATGAAAAATGCCGGAAGTTCTGAAAAAGAAATACTTGAATCATTTAATACCAAAACTGAAATGAGTGTTTTTTCCTGGAAAGGAGAAATTGATACGATCATGTCGCCAAAAGATTCAATTAGATATTATAAGCATTTTCTACAAACCGGGTTGCTCTCTGTAGAACCCCAAACAGGTCATGTAAAAGCTTGGGTAGGTGGTGTAGATTATAAACATTTTCAATATGACCATGTGAAGCAAGGTAAAAGACAGGTAGGTTCGACCTTTAAACCTTTCGTATATGCCACAGCTATCAATCAGTTACAATTAACGCCTTGTTATGAACTGCCAAATACACCCTATACCATTCCCAAAGGTAAGTACGGACTACCTGAAGATTGGACGCCGTCCAACGCCGATGAAAAATATGGAGGAATGAGAACCCTGAAGAATGCCTTGGCAAATTCTACGAACGTGATTACAGCTCAACTTATAGATAAAACAACGCCTCGAAACGTTGTAAACCTTGCTAAAAGCCTGGGAATTGAAAGTGAGATTCCAGAAGTTCCGTCAATTGCATTGGGTAGTGTCGATCTTTCTTTATACGAAATGGTAGGTGCCTATAATGCCTTTGCAAATAGGGGAATGTATGTAGAACCTATGATGATCTTAAGTATCGAGGATAAAAATGGTACTGTTTTGGCTGATTTTACACCAAAGACAAAAGAAGTTTTGAGCGAAGAGGCAGCTTATACCGTTATCAATTTATTGGAAGGTGTCACGCAATTTGGCTCAGGAATTCGTTTGCGGACATGGACTTCAAATCCTGATGGGATTGTTACAGGTCACCCATATGATTTTACCAACCCGATTGCCGGAAAAACAGGTACCACCCAAAACCAATCTGATGGTTGGTTTATGGGAATTGTTCCTAATTTAACGACAGGGGTTTGGGTAGGTGCAGAAGACCGGGCTACTCATTTTGCAGATCTGGCCCGAGGTCAAGGTGCTTCTATGGCATTGCCTATTTGGGCACTTTTTATGAAAAAATGTTATGCCGATCAATCCCTTGAAATAAGTGATCAACCTTTTGTAAAACCGGCTAATTTTTCAGTTGAATTTGATTGTGAGAAATTGAAAAAGGGCGAAGACGAAAATGGAGATAAAAAGATCTTGCAAGAAGAGCCGGAATTCTAATTAATTTAACCAGATCATGAAACCTTTTTGGATCCCGACCCAAGAAATAATTCATCAGAGTAACATAGATAAAATGATGCAAAAGCATCATTTTTCTTCTTATAATGAATTCTGGCAATGGTCTGTTAAGAATAAACAAGATTTTTGGACCGAAACAACCCATAATTTAGGAATCAAACTTCAAAGACCATTCTCCACAATTTTAGATATTTCCAATGGTGTCGAAAATCCCAAATGGTTAAAAGACGCTAAACTAAATATAGCTGATAGCTGTTTTCAGGGTGCGCCGAATACCACATCGGTAATTTATCAAAAAGAAAATGGCGATATTCAGAAAGTTTCCCAATTTGACCTGGAAAAATTGGTAAATAGAATTGCCAATGGTTTAAAGGCGATTGGTATTCAAGAGGGCGATACCATTGCTATTGATATGCCCATGACCTTAGAAGCTGTAGCGATTTATCTCGCAGGAATTAAAGCAGGTACGCCTATAGCAACTATCGCAGATAGCTTTACATCCAATGAGATCGCAATACGGTTAAAGATCACCAAGCCCAAGGTAATTTTTACGCAAGATGTAATTTTGAGATCCGGCAAGGTACTTCCATTATTTGAAAAGATCGTTGGTGCAAAAGCGCCTAATGCGGTGGTAATTAAAGCATCCGATCAAGATCATAAGCTTAGAAATGGAGATCAATATTGGGATGATTTTTTATCTGATATTGACGTTTTTAATGCCGTTATTCAAGATCCTGATGATATAATTACCATTTTATTTTCTTCGGGAACCACAGGTGAACCTAAAGCAATACCGTGGACCCATACAACTCCTATCAAGGGAGCTTCAGATGGGTACTATCATCATAATATTCAGCCGAACGACGTTGTATGCTGGCCAACAAATTTGGGTTGGATGATGGGTCCTTGGCTAATATTTGCAGCATTAATAAACAAGGCTGCTATTGCTTTATATTACGGAGCACCCTTGGGAAAAGACTTTGGAAGGTTTGTTCAGGATGCAAAAGTAACTATGTTGGGTGTAGTTCCCAGTATTGTGAAAAGCTGGATAAAATCGAGATGTAACGAAGGTTTTGATTGGTCATCCATAAAATGTTTTAGTTCTACCGGCGAAGTTTCTAATCCTCAAGAAATGGAATATCTTATGCAATTAGCCAATGTTAAACCCGTGATTGAATATTGCGGAGGCACTGAAATTGGGGGAGGTTATGTTACGAGTACTGTTGTACAGCCAAATATAGCAAGTACTTTTTCAAGCCAGGCTTTAGGGGGTGAGTTTGTTTTGTTAGACGAAAATAATAAGCCCTCAGATAAAGGTGAACTTTTTTTAATACCACCCATTATGGGATTGTCGAATTCCTTGTTAAATCGAGATCATCATAACGTTTATTTTAAAGGAACCCCAACATACAATGGCCTTAAATTACGCCGTCATGGCGATCAGCTTGAAAGGTTATCGAATGGATATTATAAAGCCCAGGGCAGAGTTGATGACGCCATGAATTTAGGTGGCATAAAGGTAAGTTCTGTTCAGATAGAAACTGTTGTGAATACACTGGATTTTATAAAAGAGGCAGCGGCAGTGGCAGTATCTCCAAAAGAAGGAGGGCCGAGTCTTTTGGTGATCTATTATGTTGAAAATTCCTCGAGTATTTCAGATGATGAACGACTATCAATGAGCAATCAGATCATTAAGAAGAAACTGAATCCTTTATTTAAAGTTTCAGAACTTGTTAAAATCGAAAAGTTGCCAAGAACGGCATCGAATAAAGTAATGCGCAGGAAATTGCGTGAAATGTATGAATTGAAATGAAAATAATATCTTACAATGTTAATGGCATAAGAGCCGCTTTAAAAAAGGGATTTATCGATTGGTTAGTAGCAGCTCGGCCTGATGTAATTTGTATTCAGGAAACCAAAGCGCAAAAGGAACAGTTGGATCTCGAAATTTTCGAAAACGCGGGATATCCTTTTCATTATTGGTATTCGGCAGAAAAAAAAGGCTATAGTGGTGTTGCCGTGCTTTCTAAAATTGAACCCAAGCATGTTGAATATGGCACAGGCATTGACACTATGGATATGGAAGGCCGTAATTTAAGACTGGATTTTGATGAGCTTTCTGTGATGAGTTTGTATCTTCCATCCGGTACCAATGATGACCGTCTTGATTTTAAACTAAATTATATGGCAGAATTCCAGGAGTACGTGAATTCATTAAAAAAAGAAATTTCAAATCTTGTAATCTGTGGTGATTATAACATCTGCCATAAAGCAATAGATATTCATAATCCAGTTGCAAATAAAAACACATCAGGGTTTTTACCGGTAGAAAGAGAATGGATTGGCAAGTTTATTGATAGTGGTTTTATAGATACCTTTAGACACTTTAATAAAGATCCCCATCATTATAGTTGGTGGAGTTACAGGGCTAATTCAAGGAATAATAATAAGGGATGGAGAATTGATTACTGTATGGCCTCAGAACCACTTAAAGATCAGTTGAAAAGGGCTTATATATTACCAGAAGCTAAACATTCTGACCATTGCCCTATTGGTGTTGAATTTAATTTTTAAAAATTAATTAATTATGAAAAAAATACTTTTAGCCTTTTTAGCAATAGGACTATTAAATTCATGCGTTTCAAAAAAAATATACACCGAATTAGAAGATAAATATAACCGGTTAAGAAATAATAACTCATCGCTATTTAGTGAGAATCAAGATTTGATCGCTAAGAAAAAAGAACTAGAAGAGAGCAGGCTCAAATTACAATCAGAAATAGACCGGTTAGATGCCGATAAAGATAGATTGACAGATTCGGTTGATCAATTAGAAGAAAGAAAAAGAAAATTAGAAGAGGAATATCAAAATCTATCTGAATTGAGTTCTGAACAATTATCTGACAAAGAAAATCTTAACAGAAAATTATTAGCACAGTTACAAGAAAAGGAATCAAAATTAGCCGAAGAAAGTAACAGGTTAGAAAAATTACAGGCCGAATTACAACAGCGATCTGAAAGGGTCGATCAACT
>CBDUPN010000037.1:0-17435 GCA_965369125.1 uncultured Aureibaculum sp.
GCGGTTAAGCGAACCAAATTTTCCGGCTTAAAAAGGAATATCATATTTTTAAAAGAATAGTACCTTCATTTATTCCAAACCAGCTAAATTTGTAAGTTAAACTTATAAAAAATATTATGAGCAATCGTAAGCAAAAGAGCGAAGCTTTAAAATATCATGCAGAGCCAACACCTGGAAAAATTCAAGTTTTACCAACCAAAAAATACGCCACCCAGCGTGATTTATCACTGGCCTATTCTCCGGGCGTGGCAATACCATGTTTAGCAATTGCCAAAAACAAAAAAGATGTATATAAATATACTTCTAAGGGAAATTTGGTAGCTGTTATTTCAAATGGAACAGCGGTTTTAGGTTTGGGTGATATTGGTCCATTAGCCTCTAAACCCGTAATGGAGGGAAAAGGCTTGCTTTTTAAAATATTTGCAGATATTGATGTGTTCGATATAGAAGTTGATGCAACCGATGTTGATAAATTTGTTGAGACAGTCAAAGCCATCGCGCCTACTTTTGGTGGTATAAATTTAGAAGATATCAAAGCACCTGAAGCCTTCGAAATAGAACGCAGATTAAAAGAGGAATTAGACATTCCGGTAATGCACGATGACCAACATGGTACAGCCATTATTTCTGCCGCCGCCTTAAAAAATGCCATTGAGATAGCCAAAAAATCCTTTGCAAAAGTTAAGATAGTGGTCAGTGGTGCAGGTGCTGCGGCAATTTCTTGTACAAGGTTATATACTATTCTCGGTGCAAAGAAAAGTAATATTGTAATGATAGATAGTAAAGGTGTCATCAGAAAGGACAGGGAAGGTCTATCACCCGAAAAGAAAGAATTTGCGAGCACCAGAGACATACATACACTAGAAGAAGCCATGGTTAATGCCGATGTTTTTATCGGATTATCACAAGGAAATATTGTCACCCCAAATATGATAAAAGCGATGGCCAAAAACCCCATCGTATTTGCCATGGCTAATCCTGATCCTGAAATTGGATATGATCTTGCGGTAAAAACCAGAAAAGATATTATTATGGCCACAGGGAGATCCGACCATCCCAACCAGGTGAATAATGTATTGGGCTTCCCCTTTATTTTTAGGGGAGCACTTGATGTTCGGGCAACAAAAATCAACGAAGAAATGAAGCTCGCAGCCGTTCATGCCCTTGCAGATCTAGCTAAAACACCTGTACCTGAGCAAGTTAATATTGTTTATGATGAAGTTAATTTATCCTTTGGAAAAAATTATATCATCCCAAAACCTTTTGATCCAAGATTAATTTATGAGATACCACCAGCCATCGCGAAAGCCGCTATGGATTCTGGTGTCGCCACAGAACCCATTAAAGACTGGGACAAGTATCGAGATCAGTTGATGGAAAGATCTGGAACGGGAAGTAAAATTGTGAGATTATTACATGACAGGGCCAAAAATAATCCCAAAAGAATCGTATTTGCAGAAGCCGATCATTTAGATGTCTTGAAAGCTGCTCAGATCGTACATGATGAAGGGATAGGCATTCCGATTCTATTAGGTGATAAAGAAACGATCTTAGAATTAAAAAAGGAAATTGGATTTATTGATAAAGTAGAAATTATTGATCCAAAAGCGCCTCAGGAAAAAGAAAGAAGATATCGTTTTGCAAAAAAATATTGGGAAGCACGTCAAAGAAAAGGCATCAAACATTTAGATGCTCAAAAATGGATGCGTGAGCGTAATTATTTTGCTGCCATGATGGTTAATGAAGGAGAGGCAGACGCCTTAATTACCGGATACACGAGAAATTATGCAACTGTAGTACGCCCCATGCTGGAGCTGATTGGCATGGCAAAAGGAGTGACGCGGATAGCGGCATCGAACTTGATGTTAACCAAAAGAGGGCCCATGTTCTTAGCAGATACAACAATTAACATAAACCCGAATGCCAAACAATTGGCCAAAATATCTCAGTTAACTGCTTCTTTAGCGAAATTATTTAATATTACCCCAAATATCGCGATGCTATCCTATTCCAATTTTGGGGCTTCAAAAGATGAAAACTCTACTAAAATAGCCGAAGCAGTTAGTTATATTCACCGTTATTTTCCAAAAGTAGTCATAGATGGAGAAATTCAAGCCGATTTTGCTTTAAATCCCGAATTATTGAAAAAAGAATTTCCTTTTTCGAAATTGGTTGATAAAAAAGTGAACGTCTTAATTTTTCCGAATCTGGAATCGGCGAATATTACCTATAAATTAATGAAAGAATTATATGACGCCACTTCTATTGGACCTATTATGCTCGGTCTTAAAAAGCCGGCCCATATTTTACAATTAGGTGCCAGTGTAGAAGAAATGGTAAATATGGCAGCTGTTGCCGTAATTGATGCCCAAGAAAAAGCCAAAAGTTAATCAATATTTCATTACATTTGGCTCTTAAACCTACTATTTAGATGATTACTCATATAAGAGGAAAATTAGTAGAAAAAAACCCAACGTATGCTATTGTAGAATGTAATGGTATTGGTTATTTTCTGCACATTTCGTTGAATACCTATTCAAAAATTCCTGATATAGAAGCCATTAAGTTTTATACTTATCTGTCTATTAAAGAAGACTCGCATACTTTATTTGGTTTTGTTGATAAAGTAGAACGCGAAGTTTTTAAATTATTGATTTCTGTTTCGGGTGTTGGCACCAGCATTGCAAGAACCATGTTATCTTCCATGACACCTGAACAAATTCAGCATGCCATTGCATCTGAAGATGTAGCAACCATTCAATCGGCAAAAGGAATTGGAGCCAAAACAGCACAAAGGCTTATTATAGATCTGCGGGATAAAATTGTTAAAACTTACCAATTCTCAGAAGATTCTAATCAATCTAACAATACTATCAAAGAAGAAGCGTTATCTGCTTTAGAAGTTCTTGGGTTTTCTCGTAGACAAATTGAAAAATTGGTACAGAAAATTATTCAAGAGGCCCCTGATACCACATTAGAAAATATTATTAAGCAAGCGCTTAAAAACTTGTAAAAAATTGAATAGTAGAGCATTAATAACATATTATTTTTTACTAATTATACTATTTTCTGCAGGCACTACCATAGAAGCGCAAGTACCACCAACTTCTCCTCCAAAAATAGATACAACCAAAACCGCAACAGTAAAAGCTATCAGTCAAGAAACTGATACCATAAAGACAGATTCCATCTCAGAATTACCCTATTCGTTCAAAGGGTATCAAAAAGGTAGCCTATTCTTAAATAACATATCGAATTCTGAAGTGATCTATGATGCCGAACTCGGTCAATATATCTTCGTCGAAAAGGTAGGTGACTATTATATAAAACAACCGTTTTATATGACCAAAAAAGAGTATGAAGAATATCGATTAAAACGCGATATGCTTGGCTATTTTAAGGAAAAATTAAGTGCTGTAGGGGGTAAAAAAAGAAATAGTGAACTTGCTCAAAAAGACCTGCTTCCGAAATATTACGTTAATTCAAGTTTCTTTGAGAATATTTTTGGTGGTAATGCAATTGAAGTAAATCCTCAAGGATCTGTTTTGGTAAAAATGGGAATTCTCTATCAGAAAGTTGAAAATCCACAGTTATCCGAAAGGAATAGGCAAAGCACCACTTTTGATTTTGACCAGGAAATCAGTGCCAGTTTAAATGCGAAAGTCGGTAACCGACTTAGGGTAAATGCGAATTTCGATACACAATCCACCTTTAATTTTCAAAATCAAATAAAACTTGAATATACGCCCACCGAAGATGATATCGTTAGAAAAATTGAAGTAGGTAACGTAAGTATGCCTATACAAAGTTCATTAATAAAAGGAGCTCAAAATCTATTTGGTGTAAAAACACAATTGCAATTTGGTAAAACCACCGTTACCGGTGTGTTTTCACAGCAACGATCACAAACAAGATCAGTGGCAGCAGAAGGAGGAGCTACCATTTCCGAATTTGATCTTCGCGCCAGTGATTATGATGATAACCGACATTTCTTTTTATCACAACGCTTTAGAGATGATTTTAATAATGCCTTGTCACAATTTCCGCTTATTAATAGCTCAAAATCAGTAACCCGTATTGAAGTTTGGATCACGAATAGAAATAACACAACCGAAGACGTTCGAAACATAGTGGCATTGGCAGATCTGGCTGAAGGAGATCAAACCAATATAAATTCTACCTTAGTGAATGCTAATGGTCAGCAAGACCCTTCTAATGCTGCAAATAACTTAAATACTTTTCTTACGAGTTCGGGTGGAATAAGAGACATTTCTACCGTTAGTGCTACACTCGCTGGTTATGCGCAAGGAACAGATTATTCAATTTTAGAAAATGCCCGTAAATTAACGCTGGGCATAGACTTTACCTTAAACGCTCAACTAGGTTATATTACCCTGAACAGGCGTTTAGCTGAAAGTGATATTCTGGCAGTTGCATTTGAATATACCGACAGTAAAGTTGCCGGGGATAATGTTTTTAGGGTGGGTGAACTGTCAAGTGACGGTGTCACAGCCCCGAATAATTTGGTGGTAAAATTATTAAGAGGTGAGATCATCAACGCAAATATCCCTTTATGGGATCTGATGATGAAAAACATCTATGCGCTGCCCGGGGCATATCAGTTGCAACCCGATGGTTTTAGATTGGAAGTTCTATACCAAGATGATGCAGCTGGAGTTCCATTAAATATTTTACAAAATGCTGTAACTACGCCCGAAATTTCAACAGTTTCATTATTGCGAATGATGCGGCTGGATAGGCTCGATGCTTTTAATCAACTTACAGATCTTGATGGAACATTTAATGAGGGAGATGGTTTCTTCGATTATATAGAAGGACTTACCGTTGATTCTCAAAATGGATATATCGTTTTTCCAACAGTGGAGCCCTTCGGTAACAGTGCAGTTGTCCCAAATCCAAATTCTGGTGAATTGGGTCAAATTTTATCAAGTGCCGCAGATCAAAAGTTTGTTTTTGACGAATTATATAATAGAACCAAAGCACAAGCACAAAACGAGTTTCAAAATAAGGACAAATATTTATTAAAAGGATATTTTAAATCAGAATCTAGAAGTGGTATTCCCTTAGGGGCTTTTAACGTACCTAGAGGCTCTGTAACTGTTACTTCAGGAGGACGTGAATTATTGGAAGGGGTTGATTATGTTGTTGATTATCAGATTGGATCTGTGCAGATCATTAATCCGAACTTAATATCTTCAAATGCACCTATCAATGTTTCGGTTGAAAATAATAATGGATTTAATCAGCAGCGAAGAAGTTTTATGGGGATCGATGTACAACACATCTTTTCTGAGAATTTTGCCATTGGAGGTACTATATTAAACTTAAACGAACGGCCGTTTACTCAGAAATATCAATTTGGATCAGAACCTGTAAATAATACGATCGTAGGTTTTAATTTAAATTATCAAACCGAAGTCCCTAAATTCACAAAATGGGTAAATAATTTACCCAATATAGATACTGATGTTGAGTCTAATTTTTCTATCAGGGCTGAAGCTGCCTATTTAATGCCGGGTTCTCCTAAAGGGATAGACCTTAATGGTGAAGCGGCCTCTTATATTGATGATTTTGAAGGATCTCAAATCCCATTAGACATCAGCTCTCCCAGACAATGGTTCTTGGCCAGTACGCCTCAGAATCAAATACTACCCGATCTGCAATTTACCGGTGATCCGGCAGATCCCTTGGCTTTTGGTAAAAAGAGATCTAAATTGTCGTGGTATACGATCGACAGATTGTTTTATGGCAATTCTTTAAAACCGGCTAACATTAATGATGAAGAACTTTCAAGGGCAGAAGTGCGCAGGGTTGGTTATGAGGAATTATTCCCCGAGTTAGATCTGGATATTACACAATCGAACATAGTAAATACTTTTGATCTATCATTTTATCCGCAGGAAAGAGGTACCTATAACTTTGATGAAGTTAATTTTGATAACAATAGTAGTCGTTTTACAGACCCGGAAGTGAGATGGGGAGGAATTATGAGGTCGCTAAATACTACCGACTTTCAACAGGCCAACGTAGAGTATATTCAATTTTGGTTGATGGATCCATTTCAAAATTATTCTATCAAACAGGACGAAGGTGGCCCGCAAGTAGTGAATCCGGCAGATTTTGGTGGTGAACTCTATTTTAACTTGGGTAATATCTCAGAAGATATTCTTAAGGACGACAGAAGAATGTATGAAAACGGATTACCTACGAATGGTATAAAAATTCCTAAACCCAATCCCGGAGCGAATGTAGATCCAACAGCCTGGTCAGACATCCCCGTAAATCAATCCTTAATCTATGCTTTTACAGAAGAGGATGCCGAAAGGCCAAATCAGGATTTAGGTTTGGATGGCTTGACCGATGAGGAGGAGGCTGATAGATTTGGTACCCAGTTTGGACCCGACCCTTCAAATGATAATTATAATTTCTTTAGAGGTACTGCCCTCGATGCTGCTGATGCTTCTATACTAACCAGATACAGGAATTTTAATAATACCCAGGGAAATTCACCAACGGTGAATAATTCTACGGAATCATTCCCTACATCGGCTACATCTTTCCCTGATATCGAAGATATCAATAAAGATCAAACCATGAGCGGCGTAGAAAGTTATTATCAGTACAAGGTTTCCTTAAACCCTTCTGATCTAATTATTGGTCAAAATAATATTGTCGATAAAAAAGAAGTTTCCGTTAGTTTACCGAATGGTACCACACAGCTAACCACCTGGTATCAATTCAGGATCCCCATAAATACTCCAGATGAAACTATTGGAAGTATTTCCGATTTTAATTCAATAAGGTTTATGAGGTTATTCCTCACCAAGTTCAAAATTCCGGTAGTACTTAGGTTCGGAGAATTAGAATTGGTTCGTGGTGACTGGAGAAGGTATACAAAAACCTTAGATGAAACAATTGATCCTCCAATCGATCTGGATGATGATCAAAACAGACGTTTTGAAGTAGGTGTTGTGAATATTCAGGAAAATGAAAACAAGCAACCTATACCTTATGTACTTCCTCCGGGAGTAAAAAGAGAACGCTTACAGGGGACTACCACCATCCAGGAACAAAATGAACAATCGTTACTGGTTAGAGTTACCGACCTTGAACCGGGACAGACAAGAGCCGTTTTTAAAAATACGAGCTTTGACATGCGGATGTTCAATAGTTTAAAAATGTTTGTTCATGCCGAGAGTGTCGCAGGACAATTAGGTGTTAATGATGATGAGCTATTGGCAGTCATTAGAATGGGTAGTGATACCGACGATAATTACTACCTGATAGAAGTTCCGTTAAAGATCACGCCATCCGGTTCAATTAGTCCAGAAACTATATGGCCGAGTGAAAATGATATTATGGCAGATTTAAAAGCCTTTGGGCAGCTAAAACTCGACCGATTGAATGATGGGGCCTCCTTGACAGAGATTTATCCAAGCATTGCTGCCAATCCAACAGCAAGTTTGAGAGTAAAAGGAAATCCAAACCTTTCTAATATTAGAACGATCATGTTAGGAGTTAAAAATAACTCCAATACCCCTAAGAGTGCAGAATTATGGTTCAATGAATTGCGCGTTACAGATTTTGACAATAAAGGTGGATGGGCAACTGTCGTAAATGCCGATGCCAACTTTGCCGATTTTGCCGATATCTCTGTTTCTGGTAGGGCGAACTCTCAAGGATTCGGATCTATCGACCAAAGGGTAAGCGAAAGAAGCCAGGAAGATGTAAAACAATACGATGTTGTTACCAATGTAAATTTAGGTCAGTTATTACCAAAGACCGCCGGAATAAAAATCCCATTCAACTATAGTATTGCTGAGGAATTTAGAGATCCGAAATTCGATCCGCAATATCAAGATGTTTTATTCGATAAGGAAAATGAAAATGCCGATGCCGCCAGAGATTATACAAAAAGGAGAAGTATCAACTTTATAAACGTTAGAAAAGAAAGGACCGACACCGAAAAACCGCAACGGATCTATGATGTTGAAAATGTTTCTCTGTCATATGCCTATAATGATACTTACCACAGGGATTATAATGTTCAGAAATTCGTCGATCAAAATGTGCGCGCTGCAGCTACCTATAATTACGGATTCAAGCCCTTCACCTTAGAACCCTTTAAGAATTCAAAGTTTTTGGGAAATAATAAATTCCTGAGTTTGATTAAAGACATCAACCTGAATTTACTACCTACTTCACTTTCTATCAATTCAAATATTATCAGGAGTTTTAACGAGCAGTTATCAAGACCGCTGGTAGAAGGATTACCCGAATTACCAACATTAACGCAAAGGCGATTTTTATTCGATTGGGATTATAACATTGCTCATAATTTAACCAAATCGTTGCAACTTACATTCAGGGCTTCTAATAATTATATTTATGATGAATTTGAAGATAAAGAAAACACCACCTTATTCACTAATTTCTTTAAAATAGGTAGGCCAAACCAATACCATCAAACCTTAGATGGTACCTATAAAATTCCATTAAACAAAATTCCCTGGTTTGATTTTATCAATTCGACATATAGCTATACTGCCGACTTTGACTGGCAAGCGGCTTCAAAATCATATGTAGATCAAATTGGCAATACCATACAGAATGCAAATACTCATACATTATCGGCCGATATTGATATGACCAAATTCTATAAAAAAACAGGCATACTTGATCTGGCCAATAAAAAAAGTAAACGAACAAAGAAGACTGCCGATAATAAAAATCAACCTAAATCTGCTTCACCTGCAATCTCGAATTCTAGGGCGGTTATTTCACAAAGAAATAAAAAGAACAGAACTGCGGGACAAAAGATCATTCAAGGTATGGTGGATGTGGTAACATCTGTTAAAAAAATAAAGATTGCCTATGCCGAAAATAATGGAACCATATTGCCGGGATATATACCTGAGGTAGGCTTCCTTGGAAGAGATAATTATTCCGGAAGTCTGGCACCAACATTAGGTTTTGTATTTGGAAGCCAAAGTGATATTCGGGAGCTTGCCATTGCAAATAGTTGGTTAATTTCACGAAGTGATGGCGATCCTTATTATAGCAGAAATTATAGCACCACGCATTTCGATAAATTAGACCTGAATGCAGATGTAAGACCATTTAAGGATTTCACTTTAGAATTATCTGCAAATAGAGTATTTACACAAAATCAGTCGCAACAATTGGATGTTATTGATGGTGAATTTAATCCGGATTTGCCAATAAATGAGGTAGGTAATTTCAGTATCAGTCATTTTATGCTTTCCAAGGCTTTTGATGGTAATGGCGACGCTACATTTGAGGAATTTAAAGATAACAGGGCTATCATTAGTGAAAGATTAAATACTCAGGCCGAACAAGCTGGAGTGATAGGTCCGGATGGATATGGCGAAAATAGTCAACAAGTGCTATTGCCGGCATTCTTAGCTGCTTATTCAGGAAAAGATGCCTCCTCCATTAAATTAGGTGCATTTAGAAATACGCCAATCCCAAATTGGAGAATTAATTATAAAGGATTGATGCAATTTAAATGGTTTAAAAAACATTTTAGAAGTTTTATAGTAGAACATAGATACCGCTCAACATATTCTATTATTGGATTTAATAATAACTTATTATATGATCCGGAAGCCCCATATGCCAATACCGATATCAATGATAACTACCAACCAGAGAAACTATTTACAGGTATTAATCTGATAGAAGAATTTTCTCCACTTTTAAAGGTTGATATGAGAATGAAAAATTCATTTTCTATAAGAGCAGAAGTAAAAAGAGATAAAGCCTTAAATCTTAATATGAATAATAATACTTTAACCGAAATTCGAGGCAAGGAATATGTGGTTGGTATAGGTTATAGGTTTAAGGATATACGTCTAAAAATGAAAACGGGAAATACGACAACTACTTTTAAAGGTGACATTAACCTAAAGGCAGATTTTAGTATTCGCGACAACTCAACCATAATAAGATCTATAGATATAGAAAACAATCAGGTAACGGGAGGCCAGAAGTTAGTATCGTTTAAATTCCTGGCTGATTATGCTTTAAATAAAAATTTGTTAGCCTCATTCTTCTATGACCACAACTCTTCAAGATTTTTAATCTCAACAACCTTTCCAAGAAAATCTATCAATGCTGGTATTAGTGTAAGATATACGCTTGGAAATTAAATATATTACATCTAAATTCGCATAACTAAATTTTATACAATGAATATTCCTTCAGAATTAAAATACACCAAAGATCACGAGTGGATAAAAATAGACGGTGATATTGCTACAGTAGGCATTACCGATTTTGCCCAGAACGAGCTGGGTGATATCGTATATGTGGATATAGACACGCTTGATGAAACGGTAGAAATAGAAGAAGTCTTTGGTACTGTAGAAGCTGTAAAAACAGTTTCTGATTTATTCATGCCTTTAACAGGAGAAGTAATTGAATTCAATGATTCATTAGAAGATACTCCCGAAAATGTTAATAGTGATCCTTACGGGGAAGGATGGATGATCAAAATAAAAATAAGTGACACTTCACAAATTGAGAAACTTTTAGATGCTGAGGCTTATAAAAAGATTATTGGAGCGTAATGCCTTCGCAATAGCCATATTTTTAACCTTTTTTATAACCTTTATAAGTTTAGTTTCCTTAAAGGGAATGCCCCAGATAAAATTGGAAAATTCTGACAAAATCGGACATTCCATTGCATACTTTGTTTTAAGTTTAAGCTGGATTTATGCCTTAAGGAAAAGATTTAACAACATTTTAATAATTACTTTATTGATCTCATATGGCATAATTATTGAGATCTTACAAGAAGTGCTAACGACACATAGACAAGGTGACTTTAGTGATGTTTTAGCAAATTCGGTTGGTGTAATTTTAGCTTATTTGTTATACCAAATTATTGACATTAACTATTTCAGTTAGTAAAAAAATACTTGTATAAGTAATTTAATTTATTAAATTAGCAAATAAATAAACCTTTTTTCAGATGAATGTAAAGAAAAGTCCCAGGGCAAATTTAGAAAATTACAGTAAGTCATTCTTACAACTTGGTCTCGTATTGGCCTTGTTAATTATTTATCTCGGTATAGAGTATAAAACTTTTGATCGTGACGTAAGTAATTTAGGAGATGCAATATTCGAAGAAGTACTTGAGGAAGATATTCCGATTACTGAGAGAATAGAACAAGTAAAACCACCACCACCACCACCGCCTGCTCCAGAAAAAATAGAAGTAGTTGAAGATGAGAAGGAAGTGGAAGAAACAGTGCTGGAATCTACAGAAACTGACGAAAATGAGGCAGTTGAAGTGGAGGAAATAGAAGAGGTTGTTGAAGAAGAAGTCGTAATGGATGATGTGCCTTTTGCTATTATTGAAGATGCGCCGGTTTTTCCTGGCTGTAAAGGAAGTAAAGCAGAAAAAAAGCAATGCCTGCAAGAAGAAATCCAAAAACATGTTGCAAGAAAGTATAATACAGGTCTTGCCAATGAGTTAGGATTAGATGCAGGTAAGAAAAGAGTATATGTACAATTTAAAATAAGTAAGTCGGGTGAAATTACTGAAGTAGCTGCCCGTGGCCCTCATGCAAGGTTAGAAAAAGAAGCTATAAGGGTGGTTGAATTATTACCCAAAATGATCCCAGGTAAACAAAGAGGTAGACCGGTAGGTGTTAAATACACGTTACCAATTACACTTATTGTAGAGTAGTAACTTATCATAAAATATATAAAAGCCCAACTGTTTTAGTTGGGCTTTTTTTTTTGATAGAAATATCTTTCTGTAACACATGATAATTGTCATTTTTTATGTGCAACCTTTTTAAGTACTTTGTTTAGAGATAAAATGTAAACTTCAGTTTTCATTTTGTAACCATTGTTTTTTATAGCTATCTAAATTGCGAAATTTGGTTAAGCTTTAGTTAACAACAGACATTCTTTCTTAAAAGAGCATCTATAAGTAATTTAATTTTTATTGAGATGGAAATTAAAAAAAGTGAAAAAGCAAGTTTAGATAATTTTAGCAAAATATTTATTCAATTAGGTCTAGTTCTTTCTTTGTTAATCGTCTATTTATCGCTCGAATATAAAGTCTACGAGCGAAATATCGACACTTTAGAGAGTAATTTTGACCAGGAAATCATAGAGGAAGATATTCCAATTACAGAACGTGTAGAGCAAATTAAGCCTCCTCCTCCTCCTCCTCCGGCTCCAGAAGTCATTGAAATTGTTCAAGATAAAGAAGAGATCATAGAAACGGTATTAGAATCTACCGAAACCGATGAAACCGAAGCCATAGAACCCATTGAAATTAATAAGATCGATGAAGTCGTAGAAGAGGAAGACATCATAGAAGAGGTGCCATTTGCAGTTATTGAAGAAGCGCCTATTTATCCGGGTTGTAAGGGATCCAAGGCAGAACGAAAACAATGTTTACAAGACAAAATAAGAGATCATGTAAATAAAAACTATAATATCGCCCTTGCTAGTGAATTAGGTTTAGAAGAAGGTAAGAAAAAAGTATATGTACTTTTTAAAATTAACCACAAAGGCCAAATTACAGATGTTCAAGCAAGAGGGCCACATGCCCGTTTGGAAAAAGAGGCGATCAGAGTTGTAAATTCATTACCTCAAATGATTCCGGCTAAACAAAGAGGCCGAGCTGTAAGTGTAAAATACACATTACCTATTACCTTGCAGGTGTTGCAACAATAATTTAAAAACGATACTTTTTAATAAAATTAAAAAACCTTAGCAAGAGCTAAGGTTTTTTATTATAAAGCATTTTAAGGGTTGCTTTTAGCTCTATACTAAACCATTAGTTAGTTTCTTAAAAATCATAATTTAATTTGTAAATTTGGTCAACTAAATAATTTGAATGATTCCAAATTTAAATAATTTACCTATTTACGATACCCTTGGTGTTAATGAACGTATAGACAGATTTTGTAAACGAAGTATAAAAACTTCTTCAAAAGTTGAAGGATTAAAGCTTGCTTTAAGCATGATTGACCTAACAACCCTTGAGGGCAAGGATACACCAGGTAAGGTTCAGCAATTATGTTATAAGGCTATGCATCCTCACGATTCATTGCCAAACATTCCAACCGTTGCCGCTATTTGTGTTTATCCTTCACATGTTAAAATAGCAAAGAGAGCATTACAAGGCAGTGATATTCAAGTGGCATCCGTAGCCACCGCTTTTCCTAGTGGGCAATCGAACCTGGAAGCCAAATTGATCGATACAAAATTTGCTGTTTCTGAAGGCGCCGATGAAATTGATATGGTTATTTCCAGAGGTCAATTTCTATCAGGTAATTACCAATATGTATTTGATGAAATTTCTTCCATCAAAGAGGCATGTGGGAAAGCCCACCTTAAAGTCATACTCGAAACCGGTGAATTGGACACCTTAGATAATGTTAGAAAAGCAAGTGAGTTAGCTATGCATGCAGGTGCCGATTTTATAAAAACCTCTACCGGAAAAATCCAACCCGCAGCTACTTTACAAGTTACCTATGTGATGTTGGATGCCATTAAAGATTTTTACTTAAAAACCGGAAAAATGATTGGCATGAAGCCAGCGGGAGGCATTTCTACTTCTAAAATCGCATTACAATATTTGGTTATGCTCAATGAGGTCTTAGGTGAGAAATGGATGAATAAAAATTATTTCAGATTTGGAGCTAGTAGTTTAGCTAATGACATTTTAATGCAATTGGTAAAAACAGAAACTGGTATTTATCAATCTATGAATTATTTTTCAAAAGACTAATTATGCATAAAAATATAGATAAAAATGTTTTCAAAGCTTCATGGACTTATGATGAAGCTCCAGAAAGTACCAGTCATGTTCATATAAAAAAACAATATGAATTATTTATCGATGGTAAATTTATACCGCCTTCTAAAGGTGGATATTTTGAAACGATCAATCCTTCAAACAATCAAAAAATAGCCAGCGTAGCAGAGGCAACAGCAGAAGATGTTGATAAAGCAGTAAAAGCGGCAAACAACGCATTCAAAAGCTGGTCGAAATTAACTGGTAAAGAGCGTGGCAAATATATTTTTCGCATTGCAAGATTAATCCAGGAAAGGGCTCGCGAATTTGCTGTGATTGAAAGTTTAGATGGAGGTAAGCCTATAAGGGAATCAAGGGATATCGATATTCCATTAGCTGCCAATCATTTCTTTTATTATGCGGGTTGGGCCGATAAATTATCTTATGCATTTCCGAACAGAAAGCCGAAACCAATTGGGGTCGCCGGTCAAATAATTCCGTGGAATTTTCCCCTACTGATGGCAGCTTGGAAAATTGCTCCCGCCTTAGCTACAGGAAATACAGTGGTACTAAAACCAGCAGAAACAACACCCTTAACAGCCTTAAAATTAGCAGAAATCATTCAAGAGAGTGGTTTGCCTAAAGGCGTAGTTAATATTATTAACGGTGCCGGTGAGACTGGGGCACAGATCGTAAATCATCCGGATATCAATAAAATTGCATTTACAGGATCTACAGGTGTCGGAAAATTTATTCAAAAAGCGATAGCCGGTACGCATAAAAAATTAACGCTAGAATTAGGTGGTAAAGGTGCCAATATAATTTTTGAAGATGCCGCCATCGATCAAGCTGTTGAAGGTATAATCAATGCTATTTTTTTCAATCAAGGTCATGTGTGCTGTGCCGGATCGAGATTATTCGTACAGGAATCGGTAGCTGATGAAGTTATACGAAAACTCAAAAATAGAATGGAAACACTAATCGTGGGTGATCCGTTAGATAAAAATACAGATATCGGTGCTATTAATTCTAAAAAACAATTAGAGACCATAAACAATTACATTAAAATTGGTATCAATGAAGGTGGTGAAATTTATCAACCAACATGTACTTTACCTAAAAAAGGGAATTGGTGCGCACCAACTTTATTTTTGAATGTTTCTCAATCGCATCGTATTGTTCAAGAAGAAATTTTTGGGCCCGTATTGGCAGTTCAAACTTTTAGAACTATTGATGAAGTAATTGAAAAAGCAAACAATACACCTTATGGATTATCGGCCGGAGTTTGGACAGATAAGGGGTCAAAAATATTTCATCTAACTCAAAAATTAAATGCAGGTGTTGTTTGGGCCAATACTTTTAATAAGTTTGACCCCACTTCTCCATTTGGAGGATATAAAGAAAGTGGTTTTGGACGAGAGGGTGGATTACATGGTTTAAAACCTTACTTGAAATTTGAATAATTTTATAATACTATAAAATGGGAAGATTAGATATACATAAGACCTACAAACTTTATATTGGGGGAAAATTTCCAAGAACAGAATCTGGAAGGTATTATGCTATTCAGAATAAAAAAGGGAATTTTATTGCGAATATCTGTTTGGCATCACGCAAAGATTTTAGGAATGCTGTGGTTGAAGCACGTAAAACCCAAATTCCGTGGGCAAATACCTCAGCATTGAATAAAGGGCAAATTCTTTATCGGATAGCTGAAATGCTTGAAGGTAGAAAAGAACAGTTTATTGCTGAGTTAGTGTTGCAAGGCGCATCAAAACTCGCTGCTAGTAAAGAAGTTGAAACGGCAATTGACAGATTGGTTTATTATGCCGGATGGAGTGATAAATATCAACAATTCTTTAGTTCTGTTAATCCTGTTGCCAGCGCTCATTTTAATTTTTCAAGCCTTGAGCCGGTAGGCGTGGTCTCAATCATCGCTCCTGAGGAACAAAGTTTATTAGGATTAATTTCGGTGATCGCACCCGCGATCGTAGGAGGAAACACAGTTGTTGTATTAGCCTCAGAAAGTAAACCATTATCTTCAATTTCATTTGCTGAAGTCTTACATTCATCCGATGTTCCGGGAGGTGTTGTCAATATCCTTACGGGTAACAAAAGTGAACTTATCAATCAAATGGCATCACATATGGACGTGAACGCCATTGTATATTGTGGAAAAGATGAAAAATATATTAAAACGATTTCTGAATTAAGCAGTAATAATATTAAAAGAACCATTTTTTACAAAAAAAATGATTGGAATAACGCACAAAGTGAATCCCCTTACTTTATTGAAAAAACGCAGGAGGTGAAAACGACCTGGCATCCCACGGAAGTGTAACAGCATTTAGTCAACAACCAAATTATTAGTATGGATAAAAAAAATTATTTTGCACATGAAACCGCAGTAGTGGATGATAATTGCAGTATAGGTGAAGGAACCAAAATCTGGCATTTTAGTCATATTATGTCGAATTGCACCATTGGAAAGAATTGTAGTTTTGGCCAGAATGTTGTTGTTTCGCCCGATGTTGTTTTAGGAAATAATGTAAAAGTACAGAATAACGTCTCCATATATACTGGAGTTATTTGTGAAGATGATGTCTTTTTAGGACCTTCAATGGTATTTACCAATGTTATCAATCCGAGAAGTGCTATTATTAGACGTGATGAATTTAAAAAAACCTTGGTTAAAAAAGGAGCCAGCATTGGTGCGAATGCAACCATTATTTGTGGGAATACTATTGGTGAATATTCACTTATTGGTGCCGGGAGTGTTGTTACTAAAGAAATTCTTCCATACGCCTTAGTTGTAGGAAATCCTTCAAAACAAATAGGATGGGTAAGTGAATACGGCCATCGGTTAAATTTTGACGAAAGCGGAATTGCAATTTGTCCGGAAAGCAAGGAAAAATATAGATTAAAAAATAATAAAGTAGCAAAATTATAGTTCTACCTTTGGCACCAATCAAGCAGAAAAAATATTTAATGAAGAAATTAATAATAATAGCCGTTTTATTGGCATTTTCGAAGGTCTCAATAGCGCAAGAGGATATTTACCCCGTCTATAGTGGTTGTAATATTGCAGATGTAACAACCTTAGAGTCTTGCTTCAATCATAATATAACCAAAGATGTTCTGGCATCCTTTTCCGTTCCTGAAAAAGTAATTAAAGATAAATATAAGGGAAGTATTAATGTAATCTTCTTGGTGAATAAGGAGGGCGGTTTCGAAGTGCTTTATGTAAGGTCTGATTATAAAGAATTAGAGGAAGAGGCAAGAAGGGTCTTTGCTAACTTACCTAAAGCAATGCCTGCAACCTATAATGGCAGAGCCATTGAAATGCGTTTTGGAATGCCAATCTCGATTCCATTCGAATCGCAAGAAATACCAACACCTATGCTGAAACAGGAAGATGTTATTCCAGTAATTTCAGAACCATTATATCACGCAGTCAATGATAGAATGGATATTAATAAGGCTGTTTTAAAAACGGACTTTCCAGAACATCACAGTGAATTAAATATTCCATTCACTCACCAGGTTTATAATGAATTGAGTTTTTATTATGATCAAAATGAGAATTCTCATACTGCTTTCAAACCATATCAGTATAGTGAAGCTTCAA
>CBDUPN010000038.1:0-17196 GCA_965369125.1 uncultured Aureibaculum sp.
AATTCATCATTAATATCACCCGATCTTGAGGTAAAATAAACCAATGCTCCTTCTTTAGAAGGCTTATAAAACTCTTTGTGATATACCAATGATCCCGAAGCTCCCTTAGCCTCTGGTTCTTCAGGAAATGGAAACCAGCCCATAATGAGCTCTCCCATATGATGAACAGCAATCTTTATTTGAAAGACTTCGTTATAAAAATTTACGGCCCGATCCATATCTGAAACCGGAATCTCGAACCAGCCTACCATATTTGATTTCATGATACTTTCTATTTGTATTTAAAATTAAAGGTTCTTAATTTAATTACTTTTCTAATAATGTTTTAAGTTTGGCCAATCCTTGTTCAAAATCCTTCCCTACAACTTTATCCATATTCATAAATAACATCATGATACTCATGGGAAATTTATTTTTACCTGTAAATCCCCAAGTAACCTTAGTCCCTTTACCCGCCTTAGCAACTTTTAAATAGGCATCTGAAGTGGATTTAAAGGGTTTTAGAAATCGCAATTGTGATTCTATAACTTTATCCTTTACAACAGCTGTGATCTCCTGTTCACCACTACCAACTTCTTTATTCCCCTCCCAGGCAGAAATACATCCAACTTCCCCGTCGGTTCCGGTAAACGATTTTTTCATATTGGGATCTTTTTGCGACCAAGGTGACCAATTATCTTGATTTTTTAATGATCTTAAATAATTAAAAACTTCTGATAACGGTTTATTAATATCTACGCTACGGTTAACTTCATACGATTTTGGAGCGATCATTGCCAACAGAACTATCAGAAGCACCAATCCTATTAAAATGTATAATAAAATAGTCATAGTTAAATAATTTGAATTAGTTAAACTATGCTAAAGTTAATAAAATAATTGTAAGCTACTTAAAGTTTAAGATTATCGCCTATTTTCAAAAGTATAAGTTCCTTTTTCTTTTTAGCAAATTTTGTAATGGCTTTTTTATGGTTAATTTTTATATAACCAAAAGTATCGTAATGTGCCCCTAGTATTTTGTCGCAATTAACAAAATCTGATGCCATTATGGCACTATCAATACCCATTGTAAAATTATCACCAATTGGTAAAATGGCAAGGTCGAGCCTGCCGATCAATTCGGGGATAAGTTTCATGTCATAAGTCAGGGCGGTATCTCCCGCAATATATATTAGATGATGGGTAGTCTGTAACACATAGCCTGCCGGGTTTCCGCCATAAGTCCCATCGGGAAAAGCGCTGGAATGGATGGCATTTACCATATGTATTTTACCGAAATCAAATTTCCAGGTTCCACCATGATTCATTGGATGTCCTTCAATTCCCTTATTATTAAAATAGGTTACGATCTCAAAATTAGATATGATCTTTGCAGAGGTTCTTTTTGCAATAGCCTCAACATCTAAAATATGATCTCCATGTGCATGTGTTAGGAGAATATAATCGCACTCTAATTTATTAATATCAATTTTTTTTGCCAATTCATTGGCGGTAATAAATGGGTCTACAATAATTGTTTTACCGTGAGCTTCTATACTAAAAGAAGCATGTCCTAAATATGTAATTTTCATGCCTAAAATATTTGTTTATAAAGTTAAAGAAAAATCTGTGATTCGCTCACGCTTATCACAGATTCCTGTCTTTTCCACAATTAAAATTTATAAGATGCTCTGAATGTAAAATTTCTTCCAGGTTCAAATATTCTCCCCGAAAGTAAGTTGGAATTCGTATAAGAGAAATTTAAATGTTCATAATATGCGGTATCAAAAATATTAAGGACAGACGCCCCTAGCACTAAATCTTGAATGGGTTCAAACCCTACACTAAAATCAAAAGTAGCAAAGTCATTTGAAGGCATTTCCATAAAACTATCTGAGATCCTATATTGTGCAGCCACGAAACGGGATTGCAAATTAAACCAATAATTATCTTTCTCATAATTCAGATTGGCATGAGCAGTGAGTGGTGTAATTTGAGGCAATGGTTCGTCTAGTTCTATATTTTTGGCGTACGTATAAGAAACATCTGAAGAGAATTTAAAATGGTTGGAAATTTTATAACTCCAATAGAATTCAAATCCGGCTTGCATAGCTTCATCAACATTAATAAATCTTTTTGCATATTGGGGTTGTGCATCCGGCATAAATTTTCGTGGTAAATTTTCATCTACAACCGGGACAATATAATCTTCAATAAATGAATAAAAAACACTGCTTCCCATTTCAATTCGGTCAAATGCTTTCCTGAACGATAATTCGATCTGGTTATTTTTCTCAGGAATTAAATCTGGATTACCTACATATTCATACGGATCTACACCCACACTAAAATGATTGATATATCGCTCTATCATAGAAGCAGTGCGAACGCCTCTTCCCAAAGCCAACTGAATTTGTAATTCATCCATTTTATATTTGATGGAAGTATTACCACTTATATTCACCTCATTCTTATCTTCTATTTCACCACCATAAAGTGTTAAGAAGTCCTGTTCGGGATCATTAATACCTGTACTAATAAAATCGGACCTAATACCTGCTGTTAAAGTAAAACCATCTGAAATTTTATAATTAGTTTCAGCAAAAACCCCAAAGTCGTTCAATTGCGCATCCTGCCAGATCTTATCAACAAAAGTCCTTGGTTCGGGTAAGGTATTTCCATTCATCACTTTTACCAATCGAATCCTATTACCTTCACGTTTGATTAGATTTGCATCAATACCAGTAAATAAAAATAGCTTGTCAGAAGGCGTTATAGTGAGTTCGGCCTTTCCTCCATACGTGGTGGCAAAAACATTAGAATTTGCTTCTGTCATCATAAAGCTTGGCCGGCCTTCATTCGTCATTAAATGATCTACATAAGAGTAAAATCCCTTTATTGAAAAAGAGCTAATTTTTTCTGAAATATCTTTGTATTTATAATCTAATCCTACCAAATAACTATCATCATAAGGGGAATCCATAGGTAAACCGGCATGTTTAATATCACGGCCAAATGATTGTCTCCAACTTAATTGCAGTCTTTGTTGCATTGTAGGTTCATAACCAACTTTGATTGAATAATCTGTGGTTTTAAAAGATGATGGTACCTCAACCCCATTTCCGTCTTCGTAATTGCCATAATTCCGGTATTCGGCATTTACTGCAGCGTCAAACTTGTTGGCATTATATTTTAAACTTCCACGTGTTGACAGGTTTTCACCGTTTATTTCATAGCCCGATTCTATCGCACCACTTATACCGTTTTTAAAAGATGAATTTTTCTTTGAAACGAGATTTATGATACCTCCAAAATTTTGACCAAATCGTACCGTAAACGGACCTCTTACAATCTCAATTTTTTCGATCTCATCTGGTATAACATGCGTTGTTATGGGGTCCATCCTATTAGGACAAGCATTTAACACTTTCATCCCTCCATCATATTGTACATTTAATTGTTCATATTTAAAAGCTCTAAATACCGGCTCGGAGGCGTAGGCTCCTCTTTTTTGTATTCCGAAACCTCTAATATCCCTAAACAAATCTCCCACATTTCGAGGTTGGGTAGTTGCCTTCACGTTGTCAATAATTATATTCGATTGAGAGATGTCTTGCAAAACATTGGCCTTTACAATAATGTCTTCTAAATTTATAGGTTTGGGTTGTAATACAATTTTAAGTGCCAATGCTGTAATTTTTAGCTTTTTATTTTCATAATTTAAATGAGAAATGATAAGCTCATCATTCAAAGAAGCTGTTATAATAAATTCACCTTTGCTGTTGGTTACTGTATATTTATTAGCGTTCTTTAATTGAATGGTCGCATTTTCAATGGGTAATTCTGTAGCGGCATCTGTTACTATACCTTTAAAATTAACCTCTTGAGCAAATAATGCTATACTTGATGACACTATAAATAGTATCATTAATATAAATGATTTCATTATAATTTATTTTTAGTTTAAAACATTCATAATTAACTACTTAATAGAAGTAGTTTGGTAATTTGATATTTAAACTAAAAATTTTGGAGGGTGGAAAATTTGCTTAATATAATTCTTTGTCCTTCGATTTTCATTGAAGTAACTGTCTTTTTTAATTAAACAATCGTAAACCTGGGTTGCATATTTATTCGAATTCAAATACGTAATAGGACAATCTTCAAATTTTATAGAAGGTGGCGTCGATCTATTTTCGGAATCGGTTGGATTCGTTTCTATTAACTTTTTCGAAAGTTGACATTTACCATTACATTTTAATTCGGGTTTATCTGTATTGATACATAATATCTTCGAAATATAATCGTATTTAATTCCATATTCTATAAAAGGAACTACTGGCCTCAACATGGCGGTGAGGTAAAGGAATAAAAAGATATAACTACCAATTACTCTTGACAATTTCTCTAAAATTTAAAAAGACAAAATTATCTTTTATTCATTATATGAATCATGATATAAATCATATAATATGTCCCAGGCCAAAAAGAATAGAAAACAGGAATGTACTAAGGGCTAATTTTTTTAGTTCCGGATCTAAATTTTTTGGATCGATATTTTTATAAACCCTATATAAATGGCTGAAAATAGGAATGAAAGCTATTAAGAATAAAAACTGTACCAACGATCTAAAATGCATCATTACATATGAGAGTGCCAACAAAAAAGCTGCAATAAGTAAATAATAATGATAATACTTGGCGAATTCGTCACCTATTTTTACCACCAAGGTCCTTTTGTTCGATTTCTCATCAGACTCCCTATCGCGCATATTATTTAAATTAAGTACCCCAACACTTAGCATGCCAATTGCAGTTGCAGGTAAAAAAATGGTAAGGTTCAACTGTTTAGTATATAGGAAATAACTTCCTACCACGCTCAACCAACCGAAAAACAAGAAAACGAAAATATCTCCATAACCGCTATATCCATAAGCCTTATTACCTATGGTATATTTAACAGCTGCCGCAATACTGGCAATACCTAAAATTAAGAAAATAAAGAAATAAGTAAGATGCTCTTTTCCGAAAGAAATGTAGATCAAAATGAGTGCAACGATAAACGTTACCATACCTGTTATCTTAATCGCTTTAAGCATTTGCTCGGCCGATATTTTTCCGCTTTGCAGCGCTCTTTTTGGACCGATCCTGTCTAAATTGTCGGTGCCTTTCACACCATCACCATAATCATTCGCAAAATTTGAAAGTACTTGAAAGCCAATGGTCGTTAATAAAGCCAGTAAACATATTCGCCAATCGAAATAATTATCAGCATAAGCGAGAAAACTACCAACTATAATTCCTGAAAGTGATAAAGGTAAGGTGCGGAGACGAGCAGCTTCAATAAAAGCTTTCAACATGAATAAACTCTATTTTAAGTATTGTGTTTCTTCACTTAATTCTAATGCCTCCCTTATATTTACCGGCTCACCATAAGATTGGGCAATGATAAAGCAATCTTTAAAACCTAAGCTTCTTAGATCTTCCTTTAAGACAACGGCCTCAGCATAAGAAATGAAATTACCAATGGCATATTTATTCAAACCGCCTTCTCTGAATTCTTTCATATGCGCCAGGTCTTCTGAAAAAAGTTTCGCTTTAAAATTGGTAAAGGCGCCAATCTGGACACTATATATAATGGTTTCTCCGGCCATGCCAGCCGTGGGATCTTCATCGGCGAATTCATCCATAAAACTAAACTGGGCAGCATCCTTTAATTTTTGCAGTGAATCTATATCAACAATGGTAAGGTTGTTTTTTTCAAGATCTTTTTTGTTAATAGTATTAGATTTTGGCAAATAAGACCATAAAAAAAGCAATAGTAGCAACAAACCAACAGCACCTAAAATAATTCTATGCTTCTTTAATATTGAATTATTCTCCTCTTCGTCTTTAAGTAAATCATTTAACTTATTAATCGTGTGGTTCGCTTTATCGACCTCTTCATAAATATTCACTAAATTTTTATCTTTTATATAAGGCATTGTTTATTGGATTTTTAATTATAGATCTTGCGCTGTTGCTATAAGTTCTACAATATCTAGTACTTCTATTTCTTTTTCTTTCTCCTTGTTTTTTATACCATCTGTCATCATGGTATTACAAAACGGGCAACCAGTAGCAATAATATCTGGTCTTATTTTTAACGCATCTTCTGTGCGCTCAATATTGATCTCTTTATTTCCTTTTTCGGCATCTTTAAACATTTGTGCACCTCCTGCACCACAGCACAATCCGTTGCTTTTGCAACGATGCATTTCTACCAGTTCGACCTCAAGTTTTTGAATTAATTCTCGCGGGGCCTCATAAATTTCATTGGCCCGGCCTAAATAACATGGATCATGAAAAGTGATGCGTTTGCCCTTATATTGACCTCCTTCTATTGAAATTTTACCATCTTTTAAAAGGGATTGTAAAAATTCGGTATGATGCATCACCTCATATTTACCACCTAATTCAGGATATTCATTTTTTAAGGTATTAAAGCAATGCGGACAAGTAGTAACGATCTTTTTAATTTCATAAGCATTCATGACCTCAATATTGGTCATGGCCTGCATTTGAAACAAAAATTCGTTTCCAGCGCGTTTGGCGGGATCGCCAGAACAGCTTTCTTCGGCACCCAACACAGCAAAATCAACCTTAGCATTGTTTAAAATTTTAACAAATGCCTTGGTGATCTTTTTAGCCCTATCATCAAAACTACCGGCGCAGCCCACCCAAAATAATACTTCGGGTTGCTTACCTTGGGCCGTCAATTCGGCCATGGTAGGTACGTTCATTTTAAATTAATTTAGAGTTATTTAAATTTACGTAAAAAAAATTAATTATATACTTCTCTTTCCTGTTACTAAAAAGCTGAATTGTAATTTCATTTTCAACCTTTTCTTTTGTTATAATTAAGATTTAATATTATTATTGTTTATTCATCTTTCCAATTAAGCCTGTCCATTTGGTTATATTGCCACGGAGCGCCATTATTCTCAATATTCGTCATCATCATATTAAGCTCTTGCGGAGCGGCCGATTTCTCCATGACCTGGAATCGCCGCATATCTATAATTATGGATAATGGATCTATATCTACCGGACACTCTTCAACGCAGGCATTACAACTGGTACAGGCCCAAAGTTCTTCAGCTGTTATGGTATCTAACAAACTTTTCCCATCATCTACAAACTTACTATTTTTATCTATATTTTTTCCAACCTCTTCTACTCTATCCCGCGTTTTCATCATAATCGCCCTTGGCGATAATTCTTTACCTGTAATATTTGCCGGGCAGACAGAGGTACACCTACCGCATTCTGTACATGTATATGCATTCATTAACTGTATCCAATTAAGATCCATAACATCTTCTGCTCCAAATTTTTCTACAGTTTCTGTACTTTCTGCTTCCGCAGGTGCTGCAAAGGGATCGGTATTCGGATCTAACATCATCTTCACTTCATTTGTAACCGAATCTAAATTGTTTAATCTTCCTTTGGCATTTAAATTTGCATAATACGTATTCGGGAAAGCCAACAGGATATGCAGATGTTTGGAATAATATAAATAGTTTAAAAAGATTAAAATTCCCACTATGTGCAACCACCAAGCCGAGCGCTCAACTAGATGCAACGATTCAACACTTAAGGAATCGAATAAAGGAGCAATAAACTGACTTATAATATTACCTGAATTGGCCTCTTGAAATTGGGTATCAGTTGCATTCATTATTAAAAAAAGCGTCATTAAGACCATTTCAAAATAGAGAATATACAAGGCGTCATTTTTCGGAAAACCCATCATTTCCTTATTCCAAAAACGTGGTATACGCAGTACCATTCTTCTTATCCAAAAAACAATAACCGCAACAAGCACTAATACCGCTAAAATTTCGAAGGAATTTATAAGAAAACTATAGAATCCTCCCAAAAATGATAATACCCTATGCGTACCAAATAAGCCATCAATGATTATTTCTACAACTTCAATATTAATAATGATAAAACCTACATACACTATAATATGTAATATTCCTGCAATCGGCCGGCTTACCATTTTAGATTGGCCAAGGGCAATTTTTATCATATTTTTCCAGCGAAGACCCTTATTGTCAGACCGGTCAATAGATTTTCCTAAATTAATATTTCGCGAAAGCTTTTTTACATTTCTAATAAAAAAACCAATCCCAAAAATTAAAAGGGCGGCAAAAAGAATGTTAGGTAAAAATTGCATTTAAGAGTTACTTTCAGTTTTTAATTTTCTTGATATATATCCAATAGAAGTAAAAAACATATTTAAAAAAATTCTCGCTTAGCCCAAAGACTTGACGCTGTTTTTCATTAAAATAGCTAATCATTTGATTATAGTCTTACATCAATCTAATTCAACTTATAAAGTATCAGTAATTAAAACGGAACAATTATCAAATTTTTAGCTCATCGTAAAACTAAGGAATAATCTTATCTGATAAAAACGAAGTAAAAATTAGTTATTAACTGTTTATTAATAACTTTTGCGCAATTAGAAATTACTAAAAAAGGGTTACTTTTCTAATTCTGTACCGGGTTCATAAGGCGGTGGTTTCTTGCCGAACAAAGAAAAATGTACAAAACGTTTTGGGTTCAGTTTCATTTCTCTTAACAGTTCTTCCATTTCTTTTGATGCACCTTTTAAATTATTATACAAACCTTCGTCTTTTAATAATTTACCCATAGATCCTTCACCTTTTTCTAACTTGGCTAAAATGGCATTAAAGTTATTCAACGTACTCTCCAATTTAAGAATCGTTGATTTTAAGTTAGCACTATTGAGAGAGTCTGTTAGATTCACCAAATTACTTGAAGCCAAATTAGCATTACTTAGTATAGAATCTAATTTTCCATTTTCAGATAACATTCTGTCTAAAGAAACGGAGGCATTTTGAAAGGATGATAAGGTCGTATTTAACTTAGACATGGATTGTTTTAACTCATTCCTTCCTTTTTTATCAAAAACAGCGTTAAATCCAGCCAATAATGTATCGGCATTTATTAAAAAACTAGATACTTTTGATTGCAAGGGCGCGATTTGATCATTTAATGCACCTAAAATACCCGCTTCGGTATTACCAACTAAGGTATCGCCCGAAACTGCTGTCATTCCTTCATTAGTTGTGAGTATTTTTACAGATTTACCACTGATAAAATCCGGACTATAGATCTGAGCCACACTATTTTTAGAAAATTTTATGTTGTTTTCAAGAGAAAATTTAACGACAAGCCTACCGGCTTTTTGAGGGTGGAACGTTATATTATCTATGGTGCCTACCCTTAAACCATTAATAGTAACAGGTGCCGATGCACTCAACCCTTGAACATTATCATATTCTGCATAAAAAGTCCTGCTCGTATCAAGTAGGTTTGAACCCTTAAGATAGCTAAATCCCCAAATAAAAACGGCAATTGCAGCTACTGCAATAATTCCAGTCTTTAATTCTCTAGATATTTTTGGCATATTCTTTTTCTAAATGAAGAGCAATATTACTAATTATTTCTGTTAGAATAAAGATATAAGTTATTTTTACTTGGTACCTAACGCTTCTTTAACGGCAACTTTTTCTCCATTTTTAAAGGCTACCACAAATGCCGTATTGAATCCCTTAGATCGTGCTTCTTTTTGCAAATCTTTGGCTTTCAAATAGTCAGAGGTGATTCCATAAAAATATTTATGATGCGCCCCTATTTTCATACGTTCAACACCTTTTAATCCCTTAAAGTTATAAGGTTCGGTACTTAACTTTCTGGAACTAGAAGCAATTTGTACTCTAAAATCTATGCCTTCGATAATTTGGGTCTTTTTTGTAGTTTTTGTATCCTTTTCAGGCTTTGGCTTTACGTCAACCACCGTATTGTCGTCAAATTGCTTTTTATAAGCTCTGATCGCTTTATAAATGGCCTTGGCCATTTCATCTTGCCCTTTCTTAGAACTTAAATAAGCACCTTCGCTCTTATTTGTTAAAAACCCTGCTTCTATCAATACGCTTGGCATAAAAGTATTCCTTAATACCAAAAAACCCGCCTGTTTAACCAACCTGTCTTTTCTATTAAGATCTTCAACTACATTTTTTTGGATGAGCGCGGCCAAGGTGAGACTTTGGTCTAAATATTCTTCCTGCATTAATGTCAATCCTATAACCGCTTCCGGTGAATTGGGGTCAAATCCCCCATATTTTTCTTTATAATTATCCTCCAGTAATATAACCTGATTTTCCTTTTTTGCAATTTCAAAATTGCGATCATTTTCATGTAAGCCTAAAACAAAAGTTCCCGCACCATAGGCACTTTGACTGTGAAAGGCATCGCAATGAATTGAAACAAATAAATCTGCTTTTGAATTTTGGGCTATCGTACCTCTTTCGTGTAATTCTATAAATGTGTCGTCTTTTCGGGTATAAATAACTTCTATATCACCATCCTTTTCCAATAATTTACCAACAGCTAAAGCTATTTTTAAAACAATATCCTTTTCATAATATCCATTCCCCAAATTACCCGGATCGGTACCACCATGTCCGGCGTCTAACACAACTTTAAAATTATGTTGTGCCCATGCCTTGGAAATCTGGGTGCTAAATAAAAGTAATAAAAAGATGACAAGTAGTGTCTTAGGTATTTTTTGAAATAAGTTCGAAATCATACAAAAATATTAACTATTAACTATTCTTTGGGTTAAGTCACTTAAAAAATATATGTAAGTTTGTAACTTCAAAAACTAAGCCATTTTTAAACGCTTACAAAAATACTATTTATAGCATTGCATACAAATTTTAAGCATATAGTTTTTGTTTTCCTTTATTTTGTTGCAGGACTCCAGTTTAGTTTTAGCCAAATAACATCAAATACCCGGGACTCACTATCTATTTCACAAGAAAAGATTTCAGCAAAAGCAGTAGACTCTACTAAAGTTGATAGCATCATTCGCCCAAGAGAATTTTTAGAAGATAAAATTACGCACAAATCAGATGATTATATTACCAATAATTTTATAAATCAAACGGCAACCCTGTATAATAACGCAGAGTTATATTATCAGGATATCGAACTTAAAGCGGGTATTATTATCATCGACTATAAGAATAACCTCGCCTATGCCAAAGGTATTTTAGACACCTTAGGTAAGTATGAGCAGAAACCAATATTTAAACAAGGAGCTACAGAAACTGAGCAGGATTCATTAGTATATAATTTCAAAACAGAACGGGCAGTAATCTATAATACACGAACTGAGCAACAAGGCGTAATTATAAGAGGAGACCTTACCAAACGTGAAAATGATTCTGTTTTATACATCAACAGGGCACATTTTACGACCTCTACTAAAGAAAAACCCGATTATGAGATCGTTACAAATAATATTAAGGTGGTACCCGGTAAAAAAATTGTTGGAGGTTTGTCTCAATTATATTTATCAGATGTTCCTACGCCGGCCATACTTCCATTCTTTTACGCTCCCATATCCAGTGAGCGATCGGCTTCGGGTTTTTTGATTCCTACCATCGGTGATAGCCCCAGACAGGGATTTAATTTGCAAAATGGTGGATATTATTTTGCCATTAACGACTATGCTGATCTGGCAGTGCTTGGGGATGTTTATTCGAATGGTAGCTGGGGATTACGATTTGAATCTAATTATGCCTTAAGATATCGATTTACCGGTAATTTTAGTCTTCGTTTTGAGAATTTGATCAATAGCCAGCGTGGTTTCGACGATTATAGTAAATCGAATAATTTTTATGTCCGTTGGTCTCATAGCCAGTCTACTCAATCTAATCCAAGTTCTCGTTTTTCTTCATCGGTCAACTTAGGAAGCTCCCAATACTTTAGGGAATCGTTAAATGAATTCAATATTTCTCAAACGGTAACCAATACGTTTAGTTCTTCCATTTCCTATTACAAAAAATTTATCGGCACTCCTTTTAATATGAATTTATCTTTAAATCATACTCAAAATACCAATACAGAACAAATCGATATGACATTGCCATCTATGCAGTTTAGTATGGATCGAATTTATCCTTTTGCCCCAAAAACAGGTTCGAAAAAGAATGCAATACATAATATTGGATTAACTTATAATTTAAATGCTCAAAACAAGATCACCACAACGGATGAACTATTTTTTAAAAAAGAAATGTTTGAAAATGCAAGATCGGGTGCCAAACATACTGTGAGTGCAAGTACTAATCTAAAAGCACTAAAATATATAACCTTGTCACCCAGTGTAAATTATAATGAAGTATGGTATCTTAAAACTTTTGATCAACGTTACGACGAAGAAAACAACCTTGTTGTAAAAGATACAGTTAATAAATTCGATGCCTTTAGGGAATATTCGGGTGGTGTCTCTGCCTCTACAACCCTTTACGGTATGTTTAACTTTAAAAAGGGAAGGCTTCAAGCCATACGGCATGTAGTAAGGCCTTCGATTTCCTTTAATTACAGGCCAGACTTTAGTTTTTATTATGATGAAGTTCAGCAAAGCGAAGATCCCGAAGATTTAAGGGAGTTTAGCCGTTTTGATGGTGGAATTTTTGGAAGTCCTTCCCGGGGTTTATCAAGTAGCATTGGTTTTGCACTGAATAGTACTATTGAAGCCAAAGTGATGCCAAAGGATTCAACAGCCACCGAAGCTAAAAAAGTTAATTTATTGAATAATTTAAATTTCTCAACAAGCTATAATATTGCCGCTGATTCCTTGAACTGGAGTCCGGTTAGAATGACAGCCGGGACCACCATTTTGGATAACAAATTGAATCTTAATTTCAACGCAACACTCGATCCGTATGCATTAAATGCTAACAATACCCGTATTAATACATTTAATATAAATAATGGCGGTAGTTTATTCAGATTAACAAGCGCCAATTTATCAGCTAGTTATGCCATATCAAGTGATATGTTCGATAAGAAAAATGACAAAGGCAAAGATAAAAAAACTCAATCACCACCCTCTGATTCAGGTCCTGATGGGGATAGTTTATTTGGCAGTAGCATGACGACAAGAAATACAAAGGACGATCAGGAAGAAAGTACTAATAAAGTAGCCAAATTATTTAGTGCCACGATACCATGGAATATAAGTTTGCGATATACGGCAAGCTATTCTAATTCGAGAAGACAAAACGAAATCTCGAACAATTCATTACAATTCTCAGGTAAAGTCGAATTATCTCCTAAGTGGGATGTTGGATTTTCATCAGGGTACGATTTTAAAGGAAAAGGCATCACATTTACAAATCTAAGCCTGGAAAGGGACTTAGATAGCTGGAGGATGAGCTTTAATTGGGTACCATTTGGCAATAACACCAGTTATTACTTTTTTATTGGTGTTAAATCTTCTGTACTACAAGATCTCAAATACGACAAACGAAAATTACCGGACAGACGATTATTTTAATTTAAATATTATGAAAAAAATTATCACAACAAAACAAGCTCCTGCACCAATCGGGCCTTATAATCAGGCAGTTCTCATAAAGGACACGCTTTATACATCGGGCCAAATCGCTATTAACCCTGCAAATGGTAATTTAGTTTTAACGAATATAGATGATGAAACCAGACAAGTGATGGAAAATCTAAAAGCTGTTTTAGCCGCTGCCGAAATGACTTTTGAAAATGTTGTAAAAACGTCTATTTTTATTGCTGATATGAATGATTTTACCAAGATAAATGCGGTTTATGGTTCTTATTTTAATGATGATAACGCGCCCGCAAGAGAAACAGTACAAGTTGCCTGTTTACCAAAAAACGTAAATGTAGAGATCTCTATGATAGCTGTTAAATAGCCTTCATTAATAAATTTGCTGTTGCCGGATTGGTTGCCAGTGGTACATTATGCACATCGCATAAACGCATCAACATTAATACATCCGGTTCATGAGGGTGTTTTTCTAAAGGGTCTCTAAAAAATAATACCATATTACATTTTCGTTCAGCAACCCTTGCCGCAATCTGTGCATCACCACCTTTAGGCCCTGAAAGTAATTTGGTTACCTTAAAGCCTGCTTTTTCAACTTTTTCTCCGGTGGTTCCGGTAGAAATTAAATTGATCTTTTTGGAATACAATATTTCCCGATATTCATTTAAGAATTGAACCATCTCGGCCTTTTTCCCATCGTGGGCGATTAATGCAATTTCCATAATTATTTCAATTTATCAGTATGATAATATACCAAACCTTCAATAGGTCGTTTAACAAAATTACCTGTTCTAAAACCCATTTCTTTGGCTACCTCTCTAATTTCATCCTTTGACAGAAAGGCAATTGTACCGGCAAAATGAACGGGAACGGTTTTTAATTCCTCTTTAAACTGCATGATCATATTTTTAGCAAATATCCTGAAGCCCGATTTGATCAAATCCACAATATATTGGTTGTCTTTATTTAAAAACATAAATTCTGCAAAACTTGCCAGATAGGCATTTGGATTGGGCTGCTTATATAGATTATATTTAATAAAATCGGCATCTAAATTATACTTTTCATTAAAAGAAACCTTTAAATTTACAGGCATATGATTATAATAATAATCTCTAATAAGTTGTTTCCCGTAGTAATTACCGCTCGCATCATCCATTAAAGTATAGCCTAATGAAATGATCTTCTGATGCGTGGTAACTCCATCATAATAGGTGCAATTCGAACCCGTACCCATAATACACACTACGGCGGGTTCATTATTTTTAACAGTGGCGTAAACTGCTGCTAAAGTATCTTCGGCGACGGTAACTTCTGCATTTTTAAAATACGATTTTAATACCTGCTCTAATGATAGTCTTGGACCTTCTGTGCCACACCCAGCACCGTAAAAGAAGAGTTTTTTTACCTCGTCTTTATGAACACCTAATAGTTCATTTTCCTGTATACGACCTAAAAGTTCTCCCGGGCTCAAATGAGCAGGATTTAAACCTTTTGTTCTGATTTTATCGAACAATTGAATCCCATTTTTGTCAACTGCAAT
The DNA here is from genome assembly GCA_965369125.1 of uncultured Aureibaculum sp. Lineage (GTDB taxonomy): Bacteria > Bacteroidota > Bacteroidia > Flavobacteriales > Flavobacteriaceae > Aureibaculum. The sequence goes on from CBDUPN010000038.1 coordinate 14,973, forward strand.
CCAATCGCATTTCGTAGAACCACTATCTGTTATAATAATCATATTTAATATTTTGAGTTGGTAAAGTTAAAAAATGCATATTAAAAAACCTGTGCTGCTTTCAGAATTACAGATTGTTAAAAAAACGGTTGATAAAGTTAATTAAACATCAAGAAATGGAAACCTTTATGAATTATATTTGTGATAATAATAATTTCTTTACAAAATAATTATTTGTTCGATATTAGCAAGAATGCTATTGAACCAATAATAGTTTAGAAAAAAGAAAGATTAGCCTTTCTTCCTAAATATAGAGCCTTTTGATAAATCTTAAGGCTTTATTTTTTGGTACACTTCAAATTTTAACATATTTCTAACCATGGTTATTATTCGATATGTTTAATTTAAACAAATTATATCGATCATTTAAACCAAACTAGTATGAAAACTCCAATTACCAAATTATCTTTAAGGGCAACTATTATTGCCTTTATATTTTTAGTCAGCGTTCCTGCTTTTGCCCAATTAAATACCCCACGCTCCAGTCAAAAAGCTACTGTAAAACAGACGGTCGGAATTTCTAATATATCTATTACTTATTCAAGACCAAGTGTTAAAGGGCGTGAAATTTGGGGAAACTTAGTACCCTATGGTATGAATAATCTCGGTTTTGGTACCGCAAAAGAATCACCATGGAGAGCGGGTGCCGACGAGAATACTATTATCAAATTTTCGCATGATGTTTCTATTGAAGGAAAACCTATAAAAGCAGGAAAATATGGATTACACATGATCATTAAGGAGAATGGTGAAGCCGACATTATATTTTCGCATAATAGTTCAGCCTGGGGAAGTTACTTTTACGACCCTGCCGAAGATGCGCTGAGAGTTACGGTGCAAACAAAAGAAGTACCCCATAAAGAATTGTTAACTTATGAGTTTATTGATGTTCAGCCGGCTTCAACTACTGTGGCTTTACAATGGGAGAAAAAAGAAATACCCTTTAAAATTGGCGTTCCGGTTGCAGAAATTGTACTCGCTGATTTTAGAAAAAAATTACAAGGACAAGATGGTTTTACCAGGTCAAACTGGGAACAGGCTGCATCTTTTGCACTAAATAATGGTGGAGATTTAAATGAGGCCATGCAATGGATAGAAAATGCAATTTCCGGACAATTTTATAGCCAAAAAACATTTAATAATCAATTTATTAAATCACAAATTCTCCAAAAACAGGGAAAAATTGAGGAGAGTTTAAAACTTCAAAATGAATTAATTCCTACGGCTAATGTTAACCAATTAAACACCATTGGTTACCAATTCCTAACGAATAATAAAGTTGATAAAGCCATAGAAATATTCAAGTTAAACGTTAAACAAAATCCTTCTAATGCCAACGTATATGACAGTCTCGCCGAAGGTTATAAGACAAAGGGAGATAAGAAAAATGCCATTAAAAATTATAAAAAATCACTTTCACTAAATCCACCACCTGCTTTAAAGGCCAATTCGATAAAAATGCTAAAGGAATTAGGTGTTGATTATAAAGATTAAATAATTATAAAATTTAAATAAGAATGCTGGATTTCGTAAAATCCAGCATTCTTTTATTAACTTATATTAGACCAGATCGCCCTGTTTTTAGTAATCTCCTGGTATGCCCGACTTATATTTTTATTTTCAAGTTTTTTAAGATTAGGATCTTCTTTTAGCACTTGAATTGCCAATTCCCGTGCCCGTTTCAAAATATGAGCATCTTTTATGATATCTGCGATTCGCAAATTTAAAATGCCACTTTGCTGTGTCCCCATCAAATCTCCGGGACCTCTTAATTTAAGATCAACTTCAGCAATTTCAAAACCATCGTTAGAAGATACCATGGTTTCCATTCGTGTTTTGGCATCATTGGTTAATTTAAAACTGGTCATTAAGATACAATAACTTTGTTCTGCTCCTCTTCCCACTCTTCCCCTTAATTGATGTAATTGAGATAATCCGAATCGCTCGGCGCTTTCTATCACCATTACACTTGCATTGGCAATATTAACACCGACTTCTATCACAGTGGTAGCGACCATTATTTGTGTCTCCCCTTTTATAAACCTGTTCATTTCGAAATCTTTATCTTCAGACTTCATCTTACCATGCACAATACTTATTTGATAATTTGGTTTCGGAAATTCTCTTGTAATACTTTCATAACCATCCATTAAATCTTTAAAATCGAGTTTCTGAGATTCCTGAA
>CBDUPN010000039.1:0-16561 GCA_965369125.1 uncultured Aureibaculum sp.
CTGATGAATATAATGAAGAATTAGCGAAAGCAGGTCGTGTAGCAGATTTCTTAGAACTAGGTGAATTATTTGCAAAAGATGCATTACAGCGTGAAGAATCTTGTGGAGGACACTTTAGGGAAGAACATCAAACCAAGGAAGGGGAAGCAAAACGCCGAAAGGAATTCCAATATGTTTCTGCCTGGGAATTTAAGGGCGAACCCAGTGATGCGAAGCTACATAAAGAAGTGTTAAAATACGAAAATATAGAAGTTAAAGAAAGAAGTTATAAATAGGAATACTATGAGAATAACCTTAAAAATATGGCGGCAAAAAGATGCCAATACCAAAGGCAAAATTGTAGAGTATCAACTAAAAGATGTGTCGCCTGATATGTCATTTCTTGAAATGCTCGACGTTCTAAATCAAGATCTAATCGATAAAGATGATGAACCTATTGCTTTTGATCATGATTGTCGGGAAGGTATTTGTGGTATGTGTTCCATGTTCATTAATGGACGTGCGCATGGCCCCGATAGAGAAATTACCGTTTGTCAATTGCACATGAGAAGTTTTAAAGATGGAGATACTATTGTTATTGAACCATGGCGTGCTAAAGCTTTTCCTGTAATTAAAGATCTGATCGTTGACAGGTCATCGTTTGACCGTATTCAACATGCAGGTGGGTTTATTTCTGTAAATACATCCGGAAATACACAAGATGCAAATAATATTCTCATTTCAAAATATGATGCCGACGAGGCTATGGATTCTGCTACCTGTATCGGATGTGGAGCCTGTGTAGCCAGTTGTAAGAATTCGAGTGCCATGTTATTTGTTTCGGCAAAGGTTTCGCAGTTTGCTTTATTACCGCAAGGTAGAATTGAAGCTACCCAGAGAGTATTGAATATGGTCAAACAAATGGATGAAGAAGGCTTTGGAAATTGCACCAATACAGGTGCCTGTGAGGTAGAATGCCCCAAAGGAATTTCTCTGACAAATATTGCCAGAATGAACAGGGAGTATTTAAGTGCGAGCTTAAAAGGCTAATGTCATTCTGAACGACTCCCGAGTACTCGAGAGTAATAAAGAATCTATTATAAAAACAAAAATCCCAAGCTTTGTGCTTGGGATTTTTTATTGTTTAATAATTGTCATTTTAAAACTGACTATTGAGTTGATATTTATCACATCTTTTCAATATTTAGTTTAAACAATTTCAAAAATCGTCCAATAAAATAATTGCTCCCCACAAATTTTGTAATTTAGAAGAACAAAAAGTTCATTTCATGCCTTTTAACGACAATTCAATAATTTCTAAACTGCCCGATGTAACGACCACTATTTTTACGGTGATGGGTGCCTTGGCTAAAAAGCACCATGCCTTAAATTTATCTCAAGGCTTTCCAGATTTCGAATCAGACCCAAAGCTTATTGAACTTGTTTCCAGAGCCATGGAAAAAGGATACAACCAATATTCTCCCATGCAGGGCATCATAAGTTTAAGAGAACAAATTGCCTTAAAATTTGATGCCTTGTATAGTACAACCTATAATCCTGAAAGTGAAATTACGATCACAGCTGGTGCTACCCAGGCTATATTTACCATCATTTCAACTTTTGTAAATGAAGGTGACGAGGTGATCATTTTTAAACCTGCTTACGACTGTTACGAACCAGCTGTGACATTACATAAAGGCAGGCCGGTCTATGTGCAACTGGAGGCTCCTCATTACAAGGTTGATTGGAACAAAGTGAAACCTTTGATTAATACCAAAACCAAAATGATCATCATCAACACCCCGCATAATCCTTGTGGTACGGTTTGGAGTAAAGAAGATATGCTGGCTTTAGAGAATTTGGTAAAAGATACCAATATAATTATTCTAAGCGATGAAGTGTACGAGCATATTCTTTATGATGAGAACCAACACCAAAGTTTATGCCTTTTTCCCGGATTAAAGGAACGCGGTTTTGTAGTAGCATCCTTTGGTAAAACCTTCCATAATACAGGGTGGAAAATGGGGTATTGTGCCGCCCCTTCAGCACTTATGTCTGAATTTAGAAAAACGCATCAATACAATGTCTTTAGTGCCAATCATCCAATCCAGGTTGGTTTGGCAGCATATCTTAAAGATGAAAATAATTACCTCAATGTTCGATCTTTATATCAGGAAAAAAGGGACTACTTTTTAAAATTAATACAAGGTTCCCGGTTTACCTTTATTCCTTCAAGCGGAACTTATTTTCAATTATTGGACTATAGCCTAATCACTGAAGAAAACGATATTGATTATGCCGTACGATTAACCAAAGAAAATAAAATTGCTGCCATTCCCATATCTGTATTTAATACTGATGGATTGGATAATAAAATGCTTCGATTTTGTTTCGCCAAAAAAAATGAAACGTTAAAAAAAGCAGCCGATGTTTTATGTACTATTTAATTAATTAATTTTGTTTATTAAATTGATAATATTATGAAAAATGTAAAGCTTTTTATCGCAATTGTATGCTTTTTTATGGTGGCATTGGTAAATGCACAAAAGATTGAGCATGAAGGAAAAGAATACCATGTAAAAGGTGAAAAAATATTACTTAATGGCGTTGATATAACAGCCGATCTTTCGGCTGATGAACAGCTTGTTATCAAGAATAAATTGAAGAACAAGATAGCTACAGAAAAAAGATTGAAAAGTGCTGAAAAAGCACAAAAACAAGCTGAGAACAAACAGAAAAAGGCAGAAAAAAAGCAAAAACAAGCTGAAAAAGAGCTAAAGAGAAGTGAAAAAGCGCAAAAGAATTATGAAAATGCCATGGAGAAATATAGCGATGCTCAGAAAAAATATGAGAAGCTTAAAAATAAGGGTAAATTATCTCCTGTCGATGAAGAAAAATGGATAAAAAAACTTGAAAACCTAAAAGATAATGTTGAGAAAAACAGGAAAAGAGCTAATCGAACTTAGGTCAATGAAGTATTAGTTTCATTAACCAGTCAGTTTGTATATCCTTTCCTATCAAATAAGGATGCGTCATAAACTTTTTGAAGCCATAACGTTCATAAAACTTTATGGCTTCTTTATTTTTTTCCCATACCCCCAACCATAGAAAGGAAGCTTTTTTCGCCTTAGCAATAGCAATGGCTTTATATAACATGGCCTTTCCTATTTGCTTTCCTTGAAAATGCTGCAGCACATAAATGCGCTCAAGCTCTAATGTATCCTCTTTAAAAGATTCAGTTTGAGCTTCTCCTTCATTCAATTTAAAATAACCCACAAGCGAGTCATTTAAATATGTAAAATAGAACTGTATATTCGTATCTAATAACTCCGACTTTATTTTTTCAATACTAAAGGCTTTGACTAAATAATTTCTGAAATCTTCAGGGTTATTTTCTTTTTCAAAAGCATCCACAAAGGTAACTCTTGATATTTGAACCAGTTCGTCAAGATCTTCGATTTTACATACCCGAAACGATAACTTCATAAGTCGATCAATTCAATGCTTTATTTACTTTTTGCATAAATTCTTCGATCTTAGAGGGTTCTAACCACCTTGTAACCACAACAAGGTCTTTTTCTTTATCTATTACGATAAAATTGCCTCCAAATCCAGCAGCATAAAATATATTTTCAGAGAGTCCATCCCAATACCTTGGACCTTCTTTATTCAACCACCACAAATACCCATAATTTATATTTGGTGTTGAAGGCATCAAGGCTTTTTTGATCCACTCTTTACTCAAAAGTTGTTCATCCCTCCAAACGCCGTCATTTAAAAATAATAATCCGAATCTTGCCATATCTTCAGTTGATATAAAAATTCCTCCACCAGAATGCCCGCCACCGGTTACGGATTTCATTTTATATCCGTCAATTTCTGTCCATGCCTCTTTATATCCGTGCCATCTCCAGGTGGTAGAAGCACCTATCTTATCCATTATCTTTTCTTTTAGGACCAAGGGCAAAGGTTTACGCCAGACATGCGTTAAAGCATATGCCAGTACATTTACCCGAACATCATTATATTCCATGATTGTTCCAGGTTCATTCAATTTTCTAAACTTCCAATCGTCTATTCCACCTTCGCCTGGAGGCCTGTCTGCCCAATCTTTCCCGCCCCAAAGTTCTCCAGACCAATCAGAATTTTGCTGTAACAAATGTGCCCAGGTAATTTTACTATTATGGTTGCCATCGAATGTGCCATCCCATATATAATTTACAACTTTGTCGTTATCACTGGCCATCAGTTTATCATCGAAGGCTAAGCCTGCAACCGTCGACAAAAAACTTTTTGTAACACTAAATGTCATATCGACACGTTTGGTATCTCCCCATCTGGCAACTACATAGCCATTTTTTAATATCATTCCTGCCGGACCTCCTCGTTTTTTAGTTGGGCCCATTATCTCATGATAAGGTTCTTTCTCGAATCCCTTTAAAATGGCAATCCTAAGGTCTCTGGAGCCGCTATATTCATTTGATTTTGCAAAGGCAACAACATTATTTAAAGCTTTTGTATCTATTTTAAAATCTGCTGGCGACCGCTCCTTCCAAACCTCATTTTGTTTGGGAAAATAATATGCCTTTTGAGCGTAATGTGTATTTATGAAAAAGAATAAGGGAATAATAACTAAGAGATTTTTCATTTCAGAAAAGGTTTTAAACGGTTTAAATTACTAAAATAATTTTATAAACTCATTGAAAGTATGTAAATTTAGTCTATGTCAAATGCTCTTAAAATAGCGCTGATCCAAAGCGAATTGATTTGGGAAAACCCGGAAAAGAACAGAATAAACTTTTCCAAAAAAATACTGTCGATAAAGGAAGATATAGACCTTATAATCTTACCCGAAATGTTTACAACGGGTTTTACCATGAATCCCTATGATGTTGCAGAGACCATGCGTGGAGAAAGTATTAAATGGCTCAAAAAGTTAGCTGCTGAAAAAAATACTGCGATTACCGGTAGCCTTATTATAAAGGAAAATAATAACTTCTATAATAGATTGGTTTTTGTTTTTCCTTCGGGAGAGATCCAAACCTACGATAAACGTCATACTTTTACCTTGGCAGGAGAACACAAAGTGTACACGTCAGGAAATAAAAAACTCATCGTTGATTATAAAGGATGGAAAATTTGCCCATTGATATGTTATGACCTCCGATTCCCGGTATGGTCGAGGAATGTTGAAAGTTACGACCTGTTGATCTATGTTGCCAATTGGCCCAAACCAAGAATTGGTGCCTGGGATACCCTTCTGAAAGCAAGAGCAATTGAAAACATGAGCTATTGCATAGGTGTTAACAGGATGGGTAAAGACGAAAATAATTATGAGTATACAGGTAATTCTGCAGCTTTTGATAGTTTGGGTGAACAAATATCTACGACAAAACCTAATGAAATACGTACAGAAATAATCACCTTAAAAAAAGAATCTCTGGTAAAAACCAGAGATAAATTTCAATTCTTAAAAGACAAGGATCAATTCAAGCTTATGCACTAAACCAAAGATCCCAGGGTATCATGGCCAATATAAGTATTAAGGCGATGGTATAAAAGATCGTAATGGTTTTAAATTTAGCCTTATCGGTAGTTTTCTTTTTATGTTTAGAAAAACCTATGGTGATTAACACAATAGCAATGATAATGGTTAGGGGATGTTCTACCAGCGTTTTTCTTAAAGCACTATCTTTCATCACTTCGCCCATACCTACTGCCCTCATGGTATCGTAATAACTAGATACATAATAGGCAATAAACCCTATGATCAGTTGGATATGTGAAACAATTAAAGCGAATAAAGATATTCTAGTATCTTTTTCTGTGAATTTTTTGTTTTGGGTTAGGCCAATAATCGCATTAATTACAGCAATTACCAATAGTAAAATTACTAAATAAGCCCAATAGCTGTGTAATATTTTTATCATGATAGTTCAATTTTATTAGAGGCAAATGTAATAAATTTTATTCCCATTTATTTTCTGCCTGTACTCCACCCCAAATTAAGGTGGCTAAATAAGGATTATCAATAAAGGGATTCCTATTGCCTTGCGCTGTTTCAATAATTGCATTGCGTTGTAGTTCAAATGTTGAGACTGGATCTGCGGCATTCCATTCTAAAAACAAATCAATGCTGCCCACTTTTTCGAAGGTTTCTCCATATCTTACATTTAAATACATCACCATTCTGGCAACATCACCCCGCCAATCATCTCCCGGAAACCACTGCCCATTTGATACCCCATACGTTCCACTACCAGCTACAAAAGGAAAATTGCTTCGATCAGAATTAACATTGGCATCACAAGATCGTAAATGATGTAAATCGGTTACAGCATCATCAGATTCCAAGCGAGATTGGGGATATATATGTTCAGTATTAAAAGTTTGCGGCGAATAAGAATTTGTTCCAGAGGTATATTCTTGCCAATATCTACTCTCTCCAGAATACATAAGAATTACATTATCAGTATTGGAGGCATCTTCATCTGCATCATATAAATAATCATGCCTTTGGGCATAAGACAAAATAACCGTGTGCTTATCTGAAGTATGGCTTTGTAATTGATCGAAATTTAAGTCAGGATCTGCAGTAAATGCAAGGTCTTGGTAATAGGCACTTAAGTTAGCGGGGATGTTAAAAGATACCTGCTCAAGTACCATTATTGTCACCGTTGCGCTTACACATGTTGGACTGGGACTATCATCATCACAAACGGTATAACTAAAGCTATCGTCTCCAATAAAATCAGTTTGCGGAGTATAAGAAATAGTATTATCAGGGTTGATTAGTGCAGAGCCATTGCTCGCGGCATCATCTATAGAAGTAAGTACAGCATCATCTATTAAATTATCATTTAGAAGCACCTGATCTAATATAATGGTCTTATTTGCAATCCCATTAAAATTATCATCGGTCAATACCGGGCTTCCTTCATCACTTACCGTAATAGTAACTGTAGCTGTAGAACAATCTGGGGTACTATCTCTATCACATAAGGTATATTTAAAGGTATCTTCACCAACAAAGCCCGCTGGTGGATTATAACTGTAGGTTCCATTCCTATTGTCTACAATAGTGCCATTATTTGAACTGCTTGCATCAATTGAAGTGATGGTGGCAGTAGCAATAACAGTATCGTTTGATAAAAGATCGGATATGATAAGTTCATTATCCTCAACAGCGTTATAAGTATCATCTACCGCTACAGGCTTAGGATTGTCCACTGGTGGCTTAATGATGACTTCACCTCCATTATCACCGTTACAGGCGCCAAGAAGGGCTAGTAATAAAAAATAAAAGTATATTTTTTTCATTTATATTTTAATCAGGTAAACAGTATATAATAAAAAAACCTCCTATCCGGTAAAGATAAGAGGTTTTTATAATTTGATAAATATTATTCTTAATTATTATAAACCCAAACACCACCTGTTTTAATGACGCTAAAACTTTCATCAGAAGTAGCACCAACATAGGTAATAATAGTTAAAACATATTTTTGCTCTTCGGCTGCAGAAGGATCTATAGTATCTAAAAGTATATTAAATCCTTCAAGAAGCATGTCATCGCTCCAATAGTTACCACTACCTGTTCTTCTGTCAAAACTTCCATATTGCAATACGTTGGAAGTAGGCCCAGGATATGTTGCACTCAAGGCATTTGCCATTATAGCAACCTCAGCACTTCCAACAGAAAGTTTTATTGTATTATCAGGGAGCCAAGTATTACCATCATGTCCAAATTTTATAGTTTCATTGGCGACATTATTATACTTTGAAAATGAACTGCCATCAAAAATATAATTACTGGTATAACTTTTTGTAACGCCTCCGCCCTTATATAATTCATACATAACTTGTACAATATCACCAGCATCTTTTGGCTCATATTTATAAACGTCTAACAAGGCAATTGGAATTTTTACCTCTGCTTCGTCATGGCTTGAAAAATTTGGAAAACTTTCACCCATTGCACTGTACTGGGCTTCTGTAAATCCAGCTATTTTGTTCCAATCACCATTTTCAAAATAAAAACCATCCGTTTTAGTGGTTTCACCATTTGAATAATAACGATATCTTAATGATACAAAATCACCTTCTGATGGTGAAGGATAATTAGCCTCTAAATAATCATAAATATCACCGCCACTGTCAAAATTACCATAAGTATTTCCTGTGATAGCATTATGATCATCATCAGACAACTCATAGATGTTTTCGCTATAAGTATCTTTAGGATTGTACCATTTAAAGGTAACTTCAGCCAATGAGCCATTACCCCAAACCGGAAATTTATCTTCCAACAAACCTGGGATCATTGTTTTTGCGTCATCAACAGAATTAAAATTACCAAATGATAAACCTAAATCATCATAATCCTCATCGGATAAGGTTAATTTAGTTTCTCCAACTATCACATTCTCTTGAGCATCAAGATCAGCATAGATGTCTTCCATTGGATCACAACTGCTAAAAAACGCAGCGCCAACTATCATAAATATTAAATAAATTACTTTTTTCATCTTATTATATCTTAAAAATTAATTCTTGCACTAATATTAAAAGTTCTACCAAATCCGAACCACACTAAAGAAGTTTCAGCATTCGAACCTGAACCATCTAAAGCACTTTGGACATATTCAGTATCAAATACATTATTCATTCTACCTGTTAATGTCGCATCAAAGTCTAAAATTTTAAATCCATATCTAAGACTTGCATCGAAGGTAGTATAACTTGGAGCTTCCCATGCTTGTGGAGCGCCTTGTGTACTTCTGTTATTTGGGTCGTAATTCGCAAATAATCCATCAAAATAATTGTAGTCAACCGTGAAATGAGTTTTCTCCATTATCTCCCAATCCATACCTAATGCAGCTGTAGTTTGGGCAGAACCGGCAACTTTTAGTCCGGCAATATATAAATTAACCGTTTGAACTAAGTTTTGTTCTTCATCAAAGATCTGGATATTTTCAAGATCATTATCCCATTGCCAATCTCCCAATGATAACATTCCGGTAAATCTTACTATTTCAGATGGTCTGTATTCAAAATCAACTTCTACTCCTTGGTGAACTGCATTTACACCTAAAATATTGGCAACATTAAAAGTTCCGTCAGGATTTTGGAAAGATCTTGTTAAGGTTCTATCCTTCCATTGAGTTCTATAAAGGTTAATGTTGGCAGCCAATTTTTCGCTTCTTAATCCATAACCAATTTCAGTACTGAAGATCTTTTGATTTTCAGCATTTTCATTGATATCCTCATTATCAAAATTTAAGAACACGGCATCAAAACCGGCGGCTTTTTCGAAATACCCTATATTCGCAAAAATATTATGAAAATCATTGATCCTGTAATTTAAACCTCCTTTTACGCTATAACCAAAGTAGTTATATTTATCAGATGTACGTAATGGATCGTCTGGTGTATATTGAAAATAATCTATCCTTTTATAGGAAGTATTAGAAATGGCGGCCGAAATAAATGTAGAGATCTGGTCTGTATTATACTCTAATTGAGTAAATAACCCTTGCCAGCCAACTTCACCATCGTTGTTATAAGAAAATTTATCTCCAACTACCAAAGCAGCATTTGGGTTGTTAACATCACTATTATCTAAATAATAATCACCTCCTAACAGGTCTGTCACTTCTCTAAAGTGTTTACCAGTATAAGTTCTTAGATCTACTCCAGTAATAAAGTCAAGATTTTCATTTAAACTTGTTTTAAACGTCGATAGTATTCCATACCAGCTGTGATCATTTCTAGAAGCTCTTAAAATAGCTTCAGAACCTAAGGCTCCATTTGCTGAATTTATCTCAACGATATTATCTAGATCAATTGGTTGGTCATCACCACCTATTCTTACATTGAATAGATCTCTATTAGACCCAGCTGTTCCACCACCACCACCAGTACCCCATGAGGCATATAAGGCAGTACTTAGGAATGAATTAGCAGAAATTGTCCAATCATGATTTAAAGAGGTCTGAGATTTGTGATAAAAGTTATCCTCAACATGTACAACTTGACCATTTTTATACCCCCAGTTAGGGTTGAATTTAGTTCCTGATTCTGCATTTCTATATCGTGAGATCAATGATCTGTCTTGTCTTTGACCGTGTCTTTGTGGTGCTCCAAAAGACGTAAGTGACAATTTATGATCAGCATTGATTTGTTTTGAAATATTTACAAAATAGTTTGCTCCTTCAAATTCGGTGCCATCTATATACCCGTCTCCAGTAGTTTTAGATGCAGAAATTGATGCTGCAAAACCATTTTCCATTAAACCGGTTGATAAAGTGACCCCATATTTTTGATAATTATCATTACCTGTTGCAACAAAAATACTTCCTCCTTTATTTACATCCGTAGTTTTTGATATGACGTTTACGGTACCTCCAATTGATGGCACGGCTACTTTAGACGCTCCTAAACCGCGTTGTACCTGCATTGCAGAGGTTACATCGGCTAATCCAGCCCAGTTCGACCAATATACACGTCCATTTTCCATATCATTTACCGGAACTCCGTTGATCATAACAGCGACATTTTCTGAATTAAATCCTCTCAAGTTTAACTCACCATCTCCAAAACCTCCACCAGCTTTAGTGGCATAGACCCCTGGAGTTGATTTTAAAATTTCAGGAAATTCCTGTGTCCCTAGTTTTGCCTCGATTTCAACAGCTCTTATTGTAGATACTGCAACCGGTGTTTTTCTGTCAATTGCAAAAGATGTCGCAGTAACTACGATCTCATCTAAAACGTTGCTTTCTATTAAAACAATTGAGCCTAAGTCCTTTGTTTCTCCGGCTGCTATAGTAAAGCTAACATCCTTTTTGTTATAGCCAATAAAAGAAACTTCGAGCACTCCGGAACCTTCAGGAACTTGTAAAGTAAATTTACCGTCAAAATCCGTTGTTGTACCAGTAGTTGTTCCTTTTAAAACAACACTAGCTCCTGGTAGAGGCCCATCCTCCGCATTAACTGTACCGGTAATTGTTTGTGAATAAATGGTTGATGATATTGCAAAAAACATCATGACCATTAAAAGTCTTGTAATTTTTTTCATTGTAAATTGAATTAGTTAATATTCGACGGGTAAAAATAAGCATTTCAGACTAAACAACTTTAAGAAAATATTAACTTTTCATAAATATTTTCTAACAATTGAGCAATGTTTATTTATTGCTTCCAAAATGTAAAAAATTGCTAAATAAAAAATACTAAAATTGACGAATACCTAGTATCTATTGATTTTTGTTATAGATTTTATTTGCCAGCTCTTTACCCAATTCAACCCCAAACTGGTCAAAACTATAAATATTCCAAATATAGCCCTGCACAAAGGTCTTATGTTCATACATGGCAATTAAACTACCTAAATTTTTAGGTGTCAACTTATTTATCAACAAGGTATTAGAAGGCTTATTTCCTTCAAATACCTTAAACGGAAGTAATTTATTGATCTTATCGTGGTTATTGGCCAATTTTAAATCTAAATGAACTTCAGCCTTTGATTTGCCAAGATATAATGCTTCGGCCTGGCCGTTAAAATTCGACATTAATTTCTCGTGGTGTTCTGTATTTCCATATAATGAATGCGTAAAGCCAATAAAATCAACCGGGATTAACTTGGTGCCCTGGTGTACTAATTGCATAAAGGCATGCTGAACATTGGTGCCCGTATTACCCCAAATAATATTCCCTGTCTGGTAAGCTATCGTATTTCCATCCCTGTCAACAGATTTACCGTTACTTTCCATAGATAATTGTTGTAAATAAGGAACTAATTGCGTTAAATATTGCGAGTAAGGTATGACTACTTCAGACTCGGTATTAAAGAAGTTATTATACCAAATACTAATTAATGCAAGAACTACAGGTAAGTTCTCCTTAAAAGGGGCCTCTTTAAAATGTTCGTCCATTTCAAATGCACCTTCTAGTAATTGATCGAATTTATCAAACCCAAGCGCTAAACTAATAGATAAACCTACCGCGCTCCACATAGAATAACGACCACCCACCCAGTCCCACATCGTAAAAATGTTTTCCGGTGCGATTCCGAAATTGGTCACATTTTTCAAATTGGTAGAAACAGCTACAAAATTATGTTTTATATCACTTTCCTTGCCCGATCTTAAAAACCATTTTTTTGCAGTTTCGGCATTGGTTAGTGTTTCCTGCGTAGTAAAGGTTTTTGAAACGATCACAAAAAGGGTGGTTTCAGGGTCCAATCCTTTTAAAGTTTCTGTAATATGATCGCCATCAATATTAGATATAAAATGCGTTTTTAAATGGTTTTTATAATATTGAAGCGCATCAACTACCATTCTTGGCCCAAGATCTGAACCTCCAATCCCTATATTTACAATATCGGTGATAGCTTTACCGGTAAAGCCCTTAAATTTTCCTGATACAACCGCGCTGGTAAACGATTTTATTTTTTGCAGGGTCTCTGCTACATCTTTCATTACATCATGACCGTCTACCAATACAGCTTTACCCGACTTATTACGCAAAGCCGTATGCAACACCGCCCTGTTTTCGGTTGCGTTTATAGTATCGCCCGAAAACATTTTATCAATACCATCTTTTAGATCAACTTCTGTGGCCAATGCTAAAAGTTGTGATAATACTTTATCATTTATCCGATTCTTAGAAAAATCTAAGCTAAGATCCTTCATAGATATAGTAAATTTTTCTTTTCTATCCGGATCATTTTGAAAAAATGATCTCATTTCAAGATTTTTTATTTCGGCAAAAGATTTTTGTAAATTTTTCCAAGCTGTTGTCTGCGTTGGATTTTGATTTTTTAATGACATGGTAACCTTTTTAGATGTTGAATTAATCTATAGATATCTGATCTAGATCTTCTTTTAAAGGGATAATAAAATTAGTATACTTTTCTTTTAAACTTTCTTTGATGGGTTCAGCCGAAGGTAATTTTTGCTTAAAAGGATCTACTTGCGATCCATTCTTCCAAAAGCGATAGCAAACGTGAGGACCGGCCGTACTTCCCGTCATTCCAACATAGCCAATTACATCTCCTTGCTTTACATAATCGCCCACCTTAACAGCGCGTTTTCGCATATGAAGATATTGGGTGCTATAGGTTGAATTATGTTTAATTTTCACATAATTTCCATTGCCCCCATAGTAACGTGATTCTATTACCCTTCCATTTGCAGTGCTCACAATCGGTGTTCCTATTGCGGCAGCAAAATCGGTTCCTTTATGAGGTTTGACCCTGCCGTAATATTTTATATACCTTTTTAAATTATAACGAGAAGATATTCGTCTGTAGTTTAATGGTGCCTTTAAGAATTGCTTCCTTAAATTATTGGCATTTTCGTCATAATAATCATAGATATTCTTTGTTGAATCGGTAACAAAATTAAAAGCATAAAATGGTGTTTTGTTGTGTTCAAAATATGCTGCTTTTATAGTTCCGATACCAACAGAGACCGTGTCGTCTATAAATTTCTCTTCGTAGATAACTTTAAATTTATCATTCTTTTGAAGGTGAAAGAAATCTATGGTCCAGGCATAAATATCAGACATCTCGTTTACTATCGAATAGTCAAGGCCTTTATCATTAATCGCCTCTGATAATGATGATTTTATGATGCCCGTCGCGGTTTTAGTAACGGTTTTGATCTTTTTTTTATGGGTTTGAGCAAAAACTGAATCAGCAAAGTCTATAACCACATATTCTGTTTTACTAGGTTGATAAATAAAAACTTGTGCTTTCTCTGTAGAATCGTTCCTTGCTAAGATCGTATAAGGTTTACCAGTACGTAATTTTCTAACATCAAACGAATCTTTAGAGCCTTCGACTATCTTATAAACTTCGGGGTATTCAATGTGATTTTTATATAAGATCTCACCAAAACTGTCACCATATCTAATGGTGTCTTCAACAACCTTATAATTGTCAAAAATATAACCAAATTTTTTTGTGATTTTTGGAGGTTCTATAATTTCGGCTATCAATTCTTGTTTATTATCATCTTTACATGAAGATAAAACGAATACGAAAAACAAAAAAACAGCGCTTATGAGGAGTCTTGTGTGCATGTTAAAAAATAATGCCACAAATCTACTATTTTCAAAACAATGTTTAAAGTTAATTTAGTTAAAAATTATGGGGAATGAATTGGCTAAGCCTTTATAGGCATCCAGATCTGCCCTCATCGAACCAACAGCCAAGGATGCTTTGATGCGTATAGGAATTTTATTTTCATCATCGCTTATCCAAACCGTTAAACTTTCTTCTTCTTTAAAAACCCGTCCGGATTGTACTAGGGGTCTAAACATTGCGGTTGCGACTTTTCCAAATTTTGTGCGTATTACTTCTCGACCAAGGAAACGAAGTTTAAAATTATAATTTTTCTGATCAAAAAACATAGTTAACGATAATTCATCTCCTTCTTTTAATTTGGTGATGTCTTTATTTCTTAGATAATATAATACTGAAACCAGATCTTGTACGCCTTCTTCGATTTCATATTCCTTTTCGGTATTGTACTTATGATCTACAACTACGGCCTTCTTTGTACCATGATTAAAAAATATCTCTTTGTCCTTTGTATAGCCTCCTTCGTCAATTTTCCTTTTAAAATGATAGGGTTGTAAGTTATCCTTATAAAAATAGGTTTCATAATTATCCTTCACCTTAAAAAACCAGCTTATTACACCCGTTGTTTTTCCTTTACCAACTATATGAAAAGCCTCCTTATAATTATTTTTAGTTTCTTTAACTTCTATCGTAGCATAACCGGCATTAAAAAAATTGCTGTAGCTTACCCTATACTTTAACCACTCTCCTTTTTGAAATGCCTTTATCTCCGTTTGAGCATGTAGGGTTATTGATGCGAAAATCAAAATAAAAAATATTCTTGTATTCATGTGTTATCTCTAAATTTCTAAAACAGAAAATACAATTACCGTTCCAAAAATATAACTAATTGATTATTAAAGTTTTATGATTATTCCAGGATTTTATAAGAATTTAAATTTGTAATCCCCCAATTATCAAATTCTTCCTTGGACCAAAGATCGGGGAAAAAGATCCTTTTTTGATATTTAGGATGCATATATTTACGCCAATCGCTTCCGCCAGTGGCTTCTTCTCCGCTACTTCCTATATATTTTGCTGCTGCCCCATAATGGGCCATCACCCACCGTACATTTACAGTGTGATCGACATGTCTCATGGCATTTACCAAATCCTTGTTCGTCCGATCCTTTTTTGGTAAAGATTTGAATTTTGTCCATAAATTAATGGTATTATACGTCACCATCGTTCTAAGGAACTCATCCTTATATTTTTCTTCAAACTGTGTTAGTAGAAACGACTTTTTACCTGTTTTATGGTCCTTCCCGGCAGCCTGCCAGTATAAATGTTCAAAAGCGTGTTCGAAAGGAGTGTTTCTATCGATGTCGGCCCTAAATCTGTAATCTATTAAATTAATAAGTTCTGTCGAGCAGAATTCAATAAGTCTGTACTGTGCACTTTGAAATCCACTTGCAGGTGTAAGGGTATCACGAAATTTAATATACTGTTCTTTCTCCATACCATCTCCCATAATATTAAAGGAGGCCGAAAGCATATCAAAATATCTGCTGATCCGTTTTAACCTTGCAATAAAGAATGTGGTTGTTAAATTTACCTTATGCGAAACTTGCCTAATTTCCCAAAGTATCATTTTAAAGATCAATTCATTAATTTGATGATACATAATAAATACCATCTCATCGGGTAATAAGGTACGTTGTACTTGTAAATTCAACAATGCATCCGTTTGAATATAATCCCAATAGGTCATGGGTTTGCCATGCAATAAGCCATCGAGATGGGTTTCCAGATCCTGACCTATAGCATCATATTTCTTTTGCAATTGATGTATCCTATCTTCTATTTCTTTGTTCATCTAACACGTTACTATTGATCCACAAATATAAAAATAAAAAGAGCCTCTAATGTTTTTTCTTTAGAGGCTCATTGAAAGTTATGTATTCAATTATTTATCAAAATTTCCAATACCTTCTTTTAACCATGCTAAATAGTCTTCAATATCAGGATTATAAGCCGAATACTCATTGAGATTATCTCCGTTATGGTCTAATAAAACATAATATGGTTGTGCATTGGCTCCATATTTTTTTATCTGAAAATCACTCCATTTGTTCCCAATGCTCTTTACTTTTTTACCGGTTGTCTCTGAAACATATTGTTCATTTTCGGGTAAAGCTCTCTTATCATCAACATATAGAGAAACAAGTACAATATCATTTTTTAATATATCGAGCACTTTATCATCAGACCATACCCGTTCTTCCATTTTTCGGCAGTTGACACAAGCATGCCCGGTAAAATCGAGTAAAACAGGTTTATTGACTTCTTCGGCATAGGCCATTCCTTTTTCGTAATCTAAAAAGGTTATGATATCATGAGGGCCATATTTAGCTCCTTCAGGTAATACTGCTTGTATGCCACCGCCACCTGCTTTAGTAAATCCTACACCATGCGGAGATTCGCTATACTGCATTGGTGGTGGAAATCCGCTAATCA
>CBDUPN010000040.1:0-16269 GCA_965369125.1 uncultured Aureibaculum sp.
GTAATGATTTCGTGAACCATCTCATGGTATGGGTCGAACCCCACTGGTAAATATTTACTCGTATTAAAATCGAAAGGTGCATCTTCTTCTTCTACAACTACTTCATAAATATTGTTATAATCTATGTGCGAATATGCGTCGAATCCTAATGGTAAATAGTCATTTGTATTAAAATTAAAAGGTGCATCTTCTTCTTCAATGGTTGCTTCATAGATAGTTGCATATTCTAAGTTAGCATAAGGGTCAAAACCTAAAGGCAAATAATCATTGGTATTAAATTCGAAAGGCGCATCTTTTTCAATTACAGACACTTCATAAATTTCTGCGTATTGATTGTTTGTGTTTGGATTAAAGCCTATTGGTAAATAATCTTTGGTATCAAACTCAAAGGGCGCATCTTCTTCTTCAATGGTTTCAGAAGTGATATTTTCGATTTGTATATCATTTTCAAAAAAACCTAATCCATCGGTTTCAAGACTTAAATGATTACTTTGTGATGACTGAGCAGAAGCTATAAAACTAATAGCTAACAAGCCTGATAATAATATTTTTTTCATTTTATAAGAGTTTTAGTTATTTGATTTAGTACTATGTTTAACAAAGTACTTTACATTAAGACGAGGCAATATTTTTTTTGTTACACTTTTTTCAAAATATTTAACATTTTAACTTCAAAATTTAACAAATCATTGATGATTTTATGTCGACAAATATTTCAAAAATTAAGTGATCTCGGCTAAAAAATATTGCTGAAATGTAAATTTGAAGATCTAAATAGTTAAAATTTCAGACTTAAATATTAATTTTTAGTTCATTTAATATTTTGGTATCGAATTGAAAACCAGCCACCAACTTCTTTGCAACGAAATTTTGATATAAATAAACATTATACACAATGGGAGTTTCGAACAGTTAGTTGTTCTATAAGTGAATTGCTAGGAAAGAAAAAATAATATTTTAAGAAAAAATTTATTTATGCCGAGAAAACTAACTCTTATTATAACATGTCTATTATTCAACTACATACTAACCGCTCAAAAAACAAACTACGAAAACGTAATCTTTAGCAGTAAGATCTATGAGTATAAAAAATCAGAACCGAGGACTTTAGAGCTGGGCATCGATCAAGCTTTAATAACTGAAATCGTCGACATGCTTGGTGATACCTTCTATTCAGAAAAAGAAAAAAAAGAGATCGTAAATAAAGCATGGTTGGCATTTAATAAACCTAAAATGTTCGATTATGTCTATAAAGATTTTGCCGTAAAGACCATTACAAGTTGGGGGAAAACCAATGCCAGGGGAGAACTGGTGTTAGAACCTAACCCCTACCTAACAGAATGGACCATGCACGATGATGAATTTCCTTATTTTCAACTAGCATTAAGCAAAATACTAGATCATTATAATTTAATAGGTTACGGCGATGATGCCGACGGTGTTAAATCTACATTTAACGAATTATTGATCACAGAAAATATGCATTTTCAAGATCCTAGTGAAGACGACTGGGCCTTTTCCTATCTCGAAACCATTAATTCAAATCTAGAAAAGAATGGGCTAGTGGCCCTCATTACAAAAGGTTATTACAACATCATTGTCTGTAAAATTGACCAAAAAGAACAACTCACCAATCTATTCAAAAAAATAGAATGGGAATTTATTCAACCTTAGAAAAAATACAAATTATTCTCTTTTCGATTTTTTATCTCTTTTTTCTGCTTTTTTTTCTTTAGCAGTTTTAAGAGGTTCCTTTTTTACATTTTTTCTTGAGTCCTTGCCTTTTGCCATAATAGGATATTTCGAGGTTATTATTAAGTTATTTACTACAAATTAATCGCTTGTCATGATAAACAGCGGATTCATTTCAAAGCTGTTATAAAATGGTCTCAATCTTTCTGTATTATAGAATTTTTTGATATTTACTATTTTTGATTTGCCCGTAACTACATCGATTGGCACATTATCATAACGGCCATTTTTTAAAACTACCAATCTACCATGAACTCCTTTTAAGATAAGATCTAAGGCAAGGTTACCATAGGCCATTGGTACTATGGAATCTACCGCATCGGGATCTCCACCTCTCACCAAATATCCTAATTTTTGATTGATGACATTGATCCTTTTTCCGTTATTATATTTAGGAGACAATTCTTTTAATTTCTCAGAAACCATCTCTCCTATTCCGCCAAGCTTGGCATGTCCGAATTGATCTTTTTCCTGATCTTTAAACACCATTTCTCCGCCTTTGAACATAGCTCCTTCCGAAACCAACACTACAGAATATTTACTCGGGTTTTCGAATCTGTCTTCTACCAAAGCTTCGGTTAGTCTATTGATATCAAATTTATACTCAGGTATCACACATCTGTTCGCTGCACCAGCCATTGTAGGTAACATGGCTGTGAAACCGGCATACCTACCAAAAACTTCCAGTACTAAAAAACGCTCATGAGACCCCGCTGAGGTTCTCAAAGTGTTTGTCATATTTATAGTACGCGTAATACAAGTACTAAATCCAATACAATAATCGGTTCCCGGCACATCATTATCCATCGTTTTAGGAATAGCTACTACTTTAAATCCTTCCTTATAGAGTCTAACGGCATAACTCAAGGTATCATCACCACCAATGGGTATAAGATAATCAACACCCAGATAATCTAAATTATCCAGAACCACTTTGGTCATATCGTTAAACTCATCATTATAAGCGTCTTTATGGTGGTCTGGCACACTTCCTTTTGGTAAATGACTTGGCCTTGTTCTTGAACTATGCAAAAAAGTTCCCCCGGTTCTACCAGCCCGGTTAACGATGGTTTGGGTAAGTTCTATAAAGTTGTTGCTATTATCGGCTTTTGGATCTTGAATCATTTCAACAATACCTGCCCATCCCCTTCTTAAACCGATTACTTTATACCCTTCACGCATCGCCCTAATGGTAATAGCCCTTATGGCCGGGTTCAAGCCGGGCACATCTCCTCCTCCGGTTAATATTGCAATCGTTCCTTTAATTTTTCTTGTCATCTTAAAATTATTTTAAAGTCATTTAATGTTATTTTTTCTATCGTCATAGTTGTATTTAACCAACAAATATAAATATTTATCACTTGATACGTAAAAGAAGAAAAATTAATACGTAAAAATATATTCTTATGATATTAATATTGCAAAGTTGAACGTATTTAGCTTTGATGACTTTAATCATAAAAAGATAGCGATAAATATTTTAGTTTTGACGTCTAATCTAATTTGTACACATGAAAAATATTGTAATCGTTTTTATAGCTCTGTTAATGGTCAATTGTTCGAAAGAAACAAAAGAAATAGATTATAATAATCTTTTAGAGAAACATATATCGGATGCCGAAATACAGAACTTATTTGAAGTATTGGGTGATGATTATAGATATGTAGAAGCCTATGATATGCATTTCTACAATTTCGAATCTAAAGGTGTTGAGCTTAATTTTAATGATAAAGATACCTTAAGGATCATATACATAAAGAAGGACAGTATTAAAATACCTTTTGACCTAAAAATATCGCATACACTACAACAAGTTGAAGATAAAATTGGTAAACCTGACAGGTATTTAGTGAGGTCTCCCAACCTGATCGGGTTTTATATCGATAAAGACCTGGTTGTTCGATATAAAGAATTGGATTCTCTCAAAATGGAAAATCCGGTAAAGAGAATTTCAATAGATAAATTGGATAGGGAAACTATTTTAAATTTAAAATAATCTAGTTAATACAACTAGCCAGATCCTTCCAAAAATTTCTATAAGACTTTGTTACAACGTCGGCATCTTCTATGGTAATGGGTACTTTTAATGCTAAAGGTGCAAAAGCCATGGCCATTCTATGATCGTTATAGGTTTTTATATGGCAATACTTTTCTATCGATGGCGAGGGTTTTAAATGTATGCTTTTATTGGTTATTTCTACATTTGCTCCAAGTTTTTCAAGTTCATTCAATAAAGCAACCAGCCTGTCTGTTTCCTTTATTTTTAGTGTATGTAAGCCCGTTAGATTACATCCAAGCCCTAAACCAAAAGCTGTAACTATGATAGTTTGTGCCAAATCTGGTGCGTTTTTAAGATCAAATGAATATTCCCCTCCTCGAATTACCTCATTCGCCTTTGATATTTTTATAGTGTTTTTTAAAAAGGTAGTTTCCACACCAAAATTCTTATATATATCCAATAAGCAACTATCTCCTTGTAGGCTTTGTTTTTTATAAGAAGTCAAACCTACAGAACTACCAATGTTACCTAATGCCACCAGGCTATAAAAATAAGATGCTGAGCTCCAGTCGGATTCAATCACTATGATGCGGTCTTTAATATTTTTTTTTGGATCAATTTTAATAATATTATCTTTCCAAGAAGTTGTTATCCCTAATTGATTTAACAAATTCAACGTCATTTCCAAATAGGGCCGCGATGTGACCTCTTCCAACAATTCCAGCTCTAAACCATTTTTTAAATGTGGTGCTATTAATACCAATGCAGAAATATATTGGCTGCTCACATTTCCCTTTATTTTTACTCTTTTCTTGGTTATTTTTTTTCCCGATATCCTTAACGGAGGATATCCTTCTTTTTCTAAATAGGCTATCTGGGCATCTAAACTTCGTAGCGCCTCGACTAAAATTTTTATTGGCCTGTTTTGCATGCGCTCCGATCCCGTTAAGGTCACTTCCCTCCCATCAATAATAGAAAAATATGCTGTTAAAAACCGCATGGCAGTTCCGGCATGCCCTATATCAATAATATCAGATTTGTTATTCAAGGCCTCGGTTAAATGAATAGTATCATCAGAATCTGAAAGATTCTCTAATATCAGGTTCGGAAACCATTGTTGCAAGATCAGCAACCTGTTGGATTCGCTTTTTGAACCAGAAATTTTAATTTCTCTATTCTTTAAGTTTTTATCTGTATAATCTAAAAATAAATTCATTTACTGCTTTCCCTAAAGTTATTTTTTATGGTTAAATTTAGCATTCTATAAAACAAGTCAACAACTCATGAAAAGAATTATTCTCATTATAGCATGTCTATTATTATCTATAAGCCACAAAGGTAACGCACAAAAAAATGTAACCAAATTTTCAGAGAAATATTATGATGCCTTGCAGTGGCGCAATATTGGGCCATTTAGGGGTGGTAGAAGTGCTGCTGTTACCGGTGTAAGTGGAAAAGCAAACCTATTTTATATGGGATCTACCGGTGGAGGTGTATGGAAAACTAACGATGCAGGAAATACCTGGGAAAATATATCTGACGGATTTTTTGGAGGTTCGGTAGGTGCAGTGGCAGTGAGTGAATGGGATAATAATGTGATTTATGTTGGAAACGGAGAGAAAACGGTAAGGGGTAATGTATCATCGGGTGATGGTATCTGGAAGTCTGTTGATGCCGGTAAAACCTGGGAGCATATGGGATTAAAAAACGCGCGCCATATTCCTCGAATACGTATCAATCCTAAAGATCCGGATATCGTCTATGCAGCAGTGCTAGGCGACCTTTACAAATCTTCTTCTGAAAGAGGTGTTTATAAATCGACTGATGGCGGAGTTTCTTGGAAAAGGGTATTATTCTCGAATAATGATGCGGGTGCCATTGACCTCATAATAGATCCGAATAACGCAAGGATTTTATACGCTTCAACGTGGAATGTAAGAAGAACACCCTATAGCCTTTCAAGTGGTGGCGATGGTTCTGCTCTTTGGAAAAGTATCGATGCGGGAGAAACATGGACAAATATTTCAAACCATGAGGGATTGCCCAAAGGTATTTGGGGGATTTCCGGTGTTACGGTATCTCCTGTAAATTCTGATATTGTTTGGGCCTTGATCGAGAATGAGGATGGAGGCGTATATAAATCTACAGATGCCGGCAAGACATGGAAATTAATTAATAGCGAACGTAAATTACGTCAACGGGCCTGGTACTATACGCGTATTTATGCTGATACCCAAGATGAAAATACATTATATGTTATGAATGTAAGATATCACCGTTCAAAAGATGGTGGTAAAACATATGAAACCTATAATGCACCACATGGTGATCACCACGATCTTTGGATTGCACCTGAAGACAACCAACGCATGATCATTGGAGATGACGGCGGTGCCCAAATTTCTTTTGATGCAGGTGAAAACTGGACAACCTACCATAATCAACCTACTGCGCAATTTTATAGGGTTACTACCGACAATCATTTTCCATATAGAATTTATGGTGCACAACAAGATAATTCGACCGTTAGGATCGCCCATAGAACTGATGGCCGTTTTATATCCGAAAGCGACTGGGAATCTACGGCGGGTGGAGAAAGTGCACATATCGCTGTCGACCCAACAAATAATGATGTGGTCTATGGTGGTAGTTATGGCGGATTTTTAACACGTGTAAATCACCTCACCAATGAAAGGCGCGCTATTAATGTTTGGCCAGACGATCCTATGGGTCATGGTGCCGAAGATTTTAAATATCGTTTTCAATGGAATTTTCCCATATTTTTTTCACCAAATAATCCCAAAAAATTATATGCTGCCTCTAATCATTTACATGTTACCTATAATGAAGGGCAGTCTTGGGAAATCATTAGCCCTGATCTAACCAGAAACGATCCAAAAACATTACAGTCTTCTGGCGGACCTATTACCAAAGATAATACCGGAGTTGAGTACTACGCTACCATATTTGCTGCGACCGAATCACCTTTCGAAAAAGACCTTATTTGGACAGGTTCTGATGATGGATTAGTACACTTATCCAGAAATGGAGGAAAAGACTGGCAAAATATAACCCCTAAAATAATGCCATCATGGATGATGATCAATTGTATTGAAATAGATCCATTTATTAAAGGTGGGGCTTATATTGTTGGTACAAAATATAAAACTGGTGATTACAGGCCCTATATATACAAAACCGAGAATTACGGACAATCCTGGAAATTGCTCGTTAATGGTATTGGCGAGGAAGATTTTACAAGGGCCTTACGAGCAGATCCAAACAGAAAAGGATTGCTTTATGCAGGTACTGAAAGAGGCATGTACATAAGCTTTGATGATGGAAATAGCTGGCAAAAATTTGAATTGAACTTGCCAATTGTCCCAATAACTGATCTGGCCATTAAAAACAATAATTTAATTGCTGCTACGCAGGGACGTTCCTTCTGGATGCTAGATGATCTAAGCCCGTTGCATCAACTAGACAAGGATATTAATAACGAAGAGTTTTATCTATTCAAACCGCTAGACAGCTATAGAATGAATGGAGGAAGGGGCGCTGTTTCAAAAACTCAAGGTCAGAATCACTACGGAGGGGTTTCGGTGAACTTTTATTTAAAAGACACTGCTAAAACCGATACCATATCTCTGTCGTTTTTCGATAAAAGTAAAAATCTGATAAAGAAATATTCAACACATCCGGATAAAGAAAATAAAGAAGAAGAACTAACGATAAAAGCTGGTAGCAATCAGTTTAATTGGAACATGATGTATCCGGATGCCGAAAAAATTAAGGGCATGATTTTGTGGTGGGCATCCTTAAGCGGGCCTAAAGCACTCCCAGGAACTTATATGGTTGAATTGTCTAAAAATGAGAAAAAGAAAACTCAGCAATTCAATATTTTAAAAGACCCGAGAAGCAGCGCTTCTTTAGAAGATATGCAGGCCCAATTTAATTTCATAAAAGAGGTAAGAGATAAGTTAACAGAAATACATTTGGCCTTAAAAAATGTGACTAAAGCCAGGGAACAAATTGGTCGATTAAAAGAATCGATCTCCGACAAAAAAGCGCATAAGGAATTATTAGAATTTGCTGAAAAAATCTCTAAAGAAATTACGGTAATCGAGAACAATCTATATCAAACAAAAAGTAAGAGCAGTCAGGATCCTTTAAATTTCCCTATTAAATTAAATAATAAATTAGGGCATTTAAACTCTTTATCATCTATAGGAGATTTCAGGCCAACTGACCAGGCAGTGGCTTTTAAAAATGAAATTGAGAAACTAATAGATAAAGAGCTGTCGGACTTAAACAAAATATTTAATGATGATATTAAAGAGCTTAACAGAAAAGTACGGGAAAGCAATATTGACCTGATAAACTTGGATTAATAAAAGAGTGGCTAAAAAAAATGGCCATTCTTTTATTTTATATTTCGTGCAGTAACCCACATACCATATAATAGGCTTACTGCAGCTTTAATAAAAAAGAATCTTATCCATTTGCCTTCTGAAAAATTTTCAGAATTAATAGCTTCCAGATCGAAACTTATGATGGAAGAAAAGCTATTGAACAGAAGCGAAATAATGGCAATCGTAATAAAGAATACGATTGAGATTTTAGCCGTATTTTTCCAATAAATACCTGTTTTAATTTTATCTAAAAAAGTCATTATTTTAATTTTTCATTTTTATGATGCCGGTCATGATCGCGTTTGGCCTTTTGTAACATTCTTTTATCGAATGATTTTTGCAGATCGGTCCCTGTTTGGTTTGCCAAACATAAAACAACAAAAAGTACATCAGCTAATTCCTCGCCCAGATCTTTATGCTTATCGGAATCTTTTTCACTTTGCTCTCCGTAGCGTCTAGCTATTATACGCGCAACTTCTCCAACCTCTTCGGTAAGTTGGGCCATATTGGTTAGTTCATTAAAATACCTGACCCCATGGTCTTTGATCCACTGATCAACTTCAATCTGTGCATTTTTTATATCCATCTCCAAAAAATTTAAATGTAAAGGTACTTCAAAAATTCCTCCCTTGAAATTTCTTCGGCACCCAAACTCTCTAAATGACTGGTATATACTTGACAATCTATTATAGTATAATTCTCTTTTTTTAATTTTTCTACCAGATAAATAAACGCAATCTTCGAAGCATTTGATTCTTTGCTGAACATACTTTCACCACAAAATACCTTTCCTAGATCGACACCATAGAGTCCTCCAACCAACTCTTCATCTAACCAGACTTCAACTGATTTCGCATAACCTTCTTGATGAAGATCATTATATGCCTTTTCCATTTCATCTGTTATCCACGTACCTTTCGCTTCTTTTCTGCTAATGTTCTTACAATTTGAAACTACTTCTTTAAAAGCAGTGTTAAAAGTAACCTTGAATTTGTCTTTTTTAATTAATTGCTGCATGCTTTTAGAGACCTTTAAGTTGTCTGGAAATAAAACCATTCTGGTATTCGGGCAGTACCATACGATAGGGTCATCTTCATTAAACCATGGAAAAATACCGTTCCGGTAGGCCAACAATAATCTTTCAACAGACAGGTCTCCTCCTATTGCAAGTATGCCTTCCGGTGATGCGGTATGTACCGGTGGAAACCAAATCTCATCTGTCAAAAAAAACATACCTTATTAAAAATTAAAAAGCCTTTTAGCAAAATTACTAAAAGGCTTCAATATATTTTTTAAATGAAATTAAAACGGAAGATCGTCTGGTTCTTCATCTGTTAGGTTATCAGCCGGTTCGAATGCATCAATTGCCTCAATAGGCGGTACTTCCGTGCTTGTTTCGGATTGTAATTTCTCAATTCTCCATCCTTGGATCGAGTTAAAATATTTTGCCTCGCCTTCTGGATTTATCCATTCTCTACCGCGTAAGTTGATACTTACTTTTACATCATCGCCTACATTATAACTATTCAACAAATCACATTTATCCTGCACGAATTCAACCATTAACATTTGTGGATATTGCTCTTCCGTTGTTATTACCAACTCCCTTTTTCTAAATCCACTAGTACCATATGTTCTGGTTTCGTCTATCTTTTTTATTTTTCCTGTAATTTCCATGATTCGTTTATTTTATTAATAGCACTTTCCAAGCACTTTCTATATCCTTATTTTCTAAAAATTCTTGCGCAAATTTATGTTTTTCCGCTGTTTTTAACCCAACATATTTCGGATTATCCATAGCAAAGTTATTAACATCCTGTTGACTAGGCAGTGCTTCTACATTTCCTAACATGCCTAAATCATTCCCTGTTAGCGTCTTACTATTCCTAATTATATCAGGAATTTGATCAATACCAATGCCCAATGATCTTAATGGTTTTGGCACTTCAAAAAAGCCATTTTTCGCTCTTGAATAATAGTTGCCCCCTGCTCTGGCCACCAGGTCTAATTTCTCCTGAATAATAACATTGTTTTTATCCAGAACATCGTGGCTAATATGCATTTTTAATACTTCACAAATTACCAAATTTCCGGCACCGCCTTCATTACCTAATGCTAATACTTGTGTAACCTTACACTCAAATTGCACGGGTGATTCAGCAACTCTAAAGGGCTTGATGACTTCAGATGGCAGCATTGTTAAACCGGCTTTTTCAAATTCGTTTATACCTTTCGCATATTCGGTACTAGATAAAGAAACTTGCTGTACCAGTTCATAATTAACGACATTTATCACTACCTCATCTACTTCTTTTACATTTTCTAATGTATGTTTTGTTGTATTGTTCTGTACTCTTCTTGCAGGAGAAAATATAAGAATTGGAGGATTTGCACTAAAAACATTAAAAAAACTAAATGGCGATAAATTAGGGTTTCCATCAGCATCTATGGTGCTCGCAAAAGCAATTGGTCGGGGCGATACAGCGCTCAATAAATATCCATGTAATTCGGCGGTTGGTATGTCCTTTGGGTCTATTGTTAACATTTATATTTTTATTAATAATTACAAAAATACTTATTATGATTCGTTAATGTAATAAGATTTATTTTTTTTAGTTATATCACTAGATAATTTTATATTTGTTATAATGAATCTCCCTCTAAATAAGAATGCACTTCGATGGACACTCATAACTGCAGCCTTTTTGCTGGTGGCGCTTATTTTATGGAATACCAATACGTTCTTTCAAAAATTTAAAAAGGAAGAACGGCACAAGATGGAGGTTTTGGCCGCCGCTTATAAAAACTTCAATACTCCCGATCTCGATGTTGATATATCTCTAGAACTCAAAATTATTGAGAGTAATCAAAATATTCCGATGATCGTTACCAATGAAAATGGGAAAATTACACGTTGGGCAAATTTAGATTTCGACCGGGGAAGTTTTTCTTTTGATGAATTACCCACAAAAGAAAGAATGTATCTTACTTCTCAGTTATCCAAAATGAAAAGTGAAAACAGGCCTCTACTAGTGCCTTATGAGGTTGATGGAAACACCATTACCGAAGTAATTTATTATAGGGATTCTGACCTATTGAACAAGCTACAATACTATCCTATTGCCTTATTACTCATATTACTTCTCTTCGGTAGTGTGATCTATCTTGTTTTCAAATCTAACAAAATTGCCGAACAGAATAAGTTATGGGCAGGTATGGCCAAAGAAACAGCACATCAAATTGGCACTCCTTTATCTTCACTGTTAGGATGGGTGGAAATATTAAGAATGGAAAATACCGATGAAAATACCATTGTTGAAATAGAAAAGGATATTGAAAGATTAAACACCATTGCAGATAGATTTTCAAAAATTGGATCGGTACCTAAGTTAAGCAGGCATAATATAGTTGAGGAGGCTAAAAAAGCATATGATTATTATGCTTCACGAAGTTCCAAACTTGTTACTTACCATTTCGACACTGATGAAGATGCCAAAATTTATGCAATGATCAACCCCCAATTATTTAGTTGGGTGATCGAAAATTTGGTCAAGAATGCTATTGATGCCATGGATGGAAAAGGCACTCTTCGAATAAAAGTACAATCTAAAGATGGCAAATATGTTCAGGTACTCGTTACTGACACAGGAAAGGGGATTCCTAAAAATTTATATAAAAAAATATTTGAACCGGGGTACACAACCAAACGTCGCGGTTGGGGATTAGGTTTATCACTTACCAAAAGAATTATTGAAGATTATCATGATGGCAAAGTTCATGTTGATAAATCTGAAAATGGTGCCGGCACTACCATGAGCGTAATGCTAAAAGAATTATAATTATTCGATAAAACTGGCAATTTTGTTGGCAGTAGCCACAAACTCTTCATTGCTCAAATGAACCTTATGTTTAAAATCGATATTTCGCATAGATTGCAACGGAATTAAGTGAACATGAACATGAGGTACTTCTAAGCCGATAACGGTCATCCCTACTCTTTTGCAAGGAATAGCTTTTTCTATCGCTATGGCAATTTTTCTGGAAAACTCCATTAACCCCCTATAAGTATCCTTGTCAAGATCGAACAATTTGTTTACTTCCTTTTTAGGAACCACCAAGGTATGTCCATTCGCATTCGGGTTTATATCTAAAAATGCATAAAATGATTCGTTTTCTGCAATTTTATAGGAAGGAATCTCTCCATTGATTATTTTAGTAAAAATTGTGCTCATCTTATTATGCTCTTGTGATATCTAAAATTTCAAACTTCATCAAACCATTAGGTGCGGTAATCTCAGCGATTTCTCCAACTTTCTTACCTAGTAATCCTTTACCTATAGGCGAATTAACGGATATTTTTCCTGTTTTAAAGTCGGCTTCCGTATCTGCCACTAATGTGTATTTAAACTCCTTTTTATTGGCGATATTTTTTATTGTAACGGTCGACAATGCCAATACTTTTGAAGTATCTAACTGCGATTCGTCAATAAGCCTTGCCGATGCTACCACATTTTTTAATTGTGCTATCTTATATTCAAGCATAGACTGTTCTTCTTTTGCCGCGTGATATTCGGCATTTTCGCTCAAATCACCCTTATCTCTTGCTTCTGAAATGGCATTCGTTACCCGGGGTCTTTCGACATGTTCTAGGTGTTCTAGCTCATCTTTTAATTTCTTTAACCCTTCTTCAGTATAATATGATACCTTACTCATAATCCTATCGTTTAAATAAAAACAAAAATCTCAGCTCTTAAACGTGTCTTGAGATGAGATTCAAGATACAAATGTACAAAATAATTATAATTTAGAACGAATTTGTACCTTGCAACAAAATAACAATTAATGTATAAATTCTTTTATATTCTATTATTATCCGGGATTATTTCCTGTAGTAATTCTGATGACCAAAATCCTATTTTGCCCGACGTGGCAGTCAACATTAACCTGTTTTTAAATAATCCATCCAATAATAATTTAAAAGCTGTGGGTGGCTGGGTAGAAGTTTCTGGTGGGATAAAAGGTATTGTAGTATATCGGGCGAGCATAGATAACTATCTTGCATATGACCTTGCCTGTCCTCACTTATCGCCATCTGCGTGTACGAAGATGATCGTTGAGGATGGATTGAATATGCTATGTACATGCGATAATACTAAATTCGCATTGGCACTTGGAGGTGCGCCACAAAGCGGCACTCAATACCCAGCCAAGCAATATCGTGTTATAAAGGAAGGTAATATTTTAATTATCACTAATTTTTAGATCTTTCTTAAAGAAGATGTTTAATTTTGTGTGAATATATTTAGAAATGATCAACTATTTTTCTTCGGACTTTAAATTAGGAATTCTTGGTGGCGGACAACTCGGAAGAATGTTGCTAGCTGAAACACAAAAATTCGATATTTATACGTGTGTTCTGGATGCTTCAAAAGATGCGCCATGTGCATCAATATGCAACGAATTCGAACAAGGTGATCTCATGGATTATAAAACGGTCTATAATTTCGGAAAGAAAGTAGACCTTCTTACTATCGAAATTGAAAATGTGAACGTAGACGCCTTAGAAAGCCTGGAGGATGAAGGTGTAAAAGTATATCCGTCATCAAAAACTATTCGAACAATTCAGAATAAAGCAAAGCAAAAATTATTTTACACCGATCATTCTATACCCACTGCCCCTTATTTAAGGTTTGCACATACGCCTGAAATTTTAACAGCTATTAAGCGCGAATCGTTAACCTTCCCTTTTGTATGGAAGAAAGCACAATTTGGATATGATGGTATGGGCGTTAAGATAGTAAGATCCTTTGCGGATCTAGATGAGTTACCGAATGTTGAATGTGTGGTTGAAGAAATGATATCTTTTAAAAACGAATTGGCTGTTATTGTTGCAAGGAATGCCAATGGAGATCTTAAAACATATCCTGTAGTCGAAATGGAATTTCATCCTGAAGCCAATCAGGTTGAATATGTAATATGCCCTGCAAGAATATCTATAGAAATTGCTAAAAAAGCTGAGTTTATTGCATTGAAAGTCTCACAGGCATTTAAACATGTAGGATTACTGGCGGTAGAATTATTTTTGACTAGTAATAACGAGATTTTGGTAAATGAAGTGGCTCCCAGGCCACATAACAGTGGACACTATAGTATCGAAGCATCATTTACCAATCAATTTGAACAACATCTAAGGGCCATTTTAAACCTACCACTGGGATCAACAACAAGCAAGCTTGGCGGCATTATGGTAAATTTAGTAGGTGAAGAAGACCATACAGGAGAGGTTGTTTACAAAAATATGGAGACGATAATGAAAATGGAAGGGGTAACACCTCATATTTATGGAAAAAAAATAACCAAACCCTTTAGAAAAATGGGTCATGTAACCATAGTTAATGAAGATATAAATAAAGCCAGGCAAATAGCCGAAAAAGTGAAGAAAACCATCAAGGTAATTAGTAAATAGATCTATAAATGAACTATCAAGGCGTTTTACAAAAAATGAGGACTGAATTAGGATCTCCTGTTCAATATTATCTCATGCTTGAAAATGATTTTATTAATGTAAATCAGGTATTGGATAAAAAATTGGAAATAACATTTTTGAAATATGAATGTTTGAATTGTCACTTAGACAAGCCTATTTTCCGTCAAGGTTTTTGTAAAAGTTGTTTTTTTGAAATACCGCAAGCGGCAGATTGGATCATGCGCCCGGAATTAAGTACTGCACATCTCGACAAAGAAGACAGGGATCTTGAATATGAAAAAGATGTACAATTACAACCACATATCGTGTATTTAGCCAATTCGAGTGATGTTAAGGTCGGTGTTACAAGAAAAAGACAGATCCCAACGAGATGGATAGACCAGGGAGCACATGAGGCAATAGAAATCGTTGAAGTGCCAAATAGATATTTAGCCGGCATTACAGAAGTAGCCTTAAAAGATCATGTTTCTGATAAAACAAACTGGCGAAAAATGTTAACCAATGATATTATAGATGCTGATCTCGTTGCCGAAAAGGAAAAACTATCAATTTATATTCCTGAAGAGGCCAAAGCCTATTATCTGGAGAATAATTCGAAAGAAACAAATATTGAATTCCCGGTACTTCAATATCCTGTAAAAGTAAAAAGCCTAAATCTCGACAAGACGCCCAATTATTCTGGTGTTTTAAAAGGCATTAAGGGTCAGTATCTCATTTTTGAAGATGGAACGGTTTTCAATATAAGGGGAAGCGAAGGCTACTATGTAAATATCTCGATAGGAAATTGAGAAAATTATTGAGGCAAAAGAAAACTTTTTCATAGCAATTTTCCAATTACCTCAATTTTCCCGTAACAAATGTATATTATTTGTTTTGCAGCGGCAATACCCTCAATTGGGTATTTTTAATCCCTACAAAATCCCATTTTTAGAACAGAAAAATAGTAGATCACTCACATTATGGCATTTTGATTTCTTAAAAATACGTTTTCTATGAGTCGCCACGGTGTGTGTACTAATATTCAATTTTTCTCCTATTGACTTGTTAGTATATCCATCAGAAATTTTACGGATCACCTCAATCTCTCTTTTTGTAAAAAAGTTTTGGTACTCTTTATAAATTTCTCTTTTAAATGCTTTTCTGTCTAGTTCAGTTCCTTCAAAATACCAATTAACAGGCATAGGATTATTCATAAATGAAATGTCGGTTAATCTGTTAAAAATACTGATGATTCTGCCATTGTTGTCTGCATCATAAATTAAGGATTGACTTAGTACATTGATATAGGAATTATCTTTCTTTTTTACCCTATATGTTAATGATAATTTATAATCAAGTTCGGTATTTGGATTATTTAGCGAGAAGGTAGCCGTTGCAATTCTAATTTTGCTTACCATTTCTCTATCATCATCATGAATATTCTGATACATAAAGTCAATTGAAATATCTTCATTAGCATATCCTAATAACTTATCAAACCCTTGACGAAAAGAAATTTTATTCAGGCTAAAATCTAATACATAAAAACATTCATGGCTGCAATAGGCATGGTTAATTACATCATTAAAATCATGGTCGCCTATTTGAGTAGTCTGATACGTTTTGGAAATTTCCTTTA
>CBDUPN010000041.1:0-16134 GCA_965369125.1 uncultured Aureibaculum sp.
TTCATAACCCTGAGGTCACGAGTTCAAATCTCGTTCTCGCTACTCAAAAGATCCAAGCAATAGGCTTGGATTTTTTTACAAAATAAAGTGTTGAAAATTTAAAAAAGTAGGTGTTTATTGATTCCCAGAATATTATTTTGGGTATATTCTTTTATAAATGAATCTGTAAAATTTTTCTTACCTAGTAATTCCTGATTTTTTAATATTCCTTGTACATTTCTTTCTGCATATTCTTTTAACATGGGTTTCGCCAATTCGGCAAAACTATAATGCCATGGTTCATACCGAAATCCTCTTCTCGTATGATCGTTCGTATATACCCTCACAAAGCCATATTTATGGGCATTATCATCCATCCATTCCCTAAAATCTTTATATATTCCGTAACCGTGAAACAGCTTCGTATTTAACGGATATTGGGATGTTTTCACAGTCCCATCTACCACATCGATCTCTGTACCCCAATGATGACGTGAACTTCCAGGGATAGCCGTATATCTTATATTATAGTCAACTGCTGTTTTAGAAGATAGATTACGCGACCTGTACCTATTGTATTTTCTTGTCCAAATCAAGTTTTGATGATTAAAACTTCTGTAACTTGAAACTACACGAATGC
Organism: uncultured Aureibaculum sp.; assembly: GCA_965369125.1. Classification (GTDB taxonomy): domain Bacteria; phylum Bacteroidota; class Bacteroidia; order Flavobacteriales; family Flavobacteriaceae; genus Aureibaculum. The sequence goes on from CBDUPN010000041.1 coordinate 620, forward strand.
TCATACCGCTTTTTTGAGCAGCACTATTCATGTCTAAGAAAGCATCATGAGCTCTTTTAAGCAGCCGATAACCATTTCCATATAATTTTGGCGTGCTCTTACCTATTAAATAGTTATCCGAATAATTATTGGTAGTTGTATTTAGAGCGAAACCGGGGCTTGTGATTATTGCTATACCAGCGAAAGTTGAAGTTTTTAAAAATTTTCTTCTTGAATTCATAGTTATTATTCACAAAGAATTAAAAATGATAATTAATTATTTCTTTATTTTTTATCCTAAGACAGGGAGAATATTGCCATTAGTTTACAAAATAAAAATAAGTGAATAATTTTGGTGCTAAAATAATAAGCAACCATTGTTATTAACAAATTTATAAATGATCGGAAGTGTTGCTGAAGTTTTTAAAGTGTTGTTTTCAAATTCTATTATTTCCTAATAATCAATATATTATAGTAGAATATTCTCATAAAAAGCACAAAATATTAATTAACAAAAATTGTTAAAAACCGTAGTTTATTAACTTTTTTATCAGTTAATTAATCCTCGCTAAAACGAATACAAGGTCAGAATTCCTTATTGAATTTTGATTTTTTACTGCCTTCGTACATTTCATATTTAACCAATCTGCATTCTAATTTACCATTAAAAACCTTTATTTTTCTAGAAGTTCTCAGCCCAACATTCTTCAAACCATCGGAAAAATCAGAAGTGATAAGCCATGCATTGGTATCGGGGTAACTTTTCTTTAGAGTATCACCAATTTCTTTATAAAAAACCGGAACATCAATTTCCAAGCGTTCCCCGTAAGGTGGATTAAATAAAATAATGGTCTTTCCTTCGATAGTTTTCTCAGTTTTAAAAAAATCTGATTGCTGCACTTTAATAAAGTCTTCAAGATGCGCATTTTTGATATTATCTTCTGCTTTTCTGATAGCCGAAGGCGCCTTATCATAACCAATGATCTCCCTGTAAGATTCTCTCACTTTCTTAAGTAAGGAATTCCTTATCGTTGTAAATAGCTCCTCATCGAAATCATGCCATTTTTCAAAGCCAAATTCCCTCCTGTTGATATTTGGTGGGATATTATTCGCTACCATAGCAGCTTCAATTAAAATAGTACCACTACCACACATAGGGTCAATAAAATGTTGCGTGCCATCATATCCCGACATTAATACCAGTCCTGCCGCCAACACTTCATTAATGGGGGCTATATTGGTAGCACTCCTGTATCCTCGTTTATGTAACGAATCACCAGAACTATCTAATGAAACAGTACAATAATCGTTTTGAATATGCACATTCACCTTTAGATCGGGATGTTTAATATCAACATTCGGGCGTCTGCCGAATTTATTCCTAAAATAATCGGCAATCGCATCTTTAGATTTCAATGCCACATAATATGAATTTGTAAAAATCTCTGAATTTGTAACGCCATCGATGGAAAAAGTACCATCCACATTCAAATATTGATCCCAAGGGATACTTTGAAGTTGTTTATATAAAACTTCTTCCGTTTCTACCTTAAATGATTTTATGGGTTTTAAAATTCTTACAGAAGTCCGCAAAGCGAGATTGGCCTTATACATAAAGCCGGTATCGCCCGAAAATGATACGTTCCGTACACCAATTTTTACATCCATCGCACCAAGATCCCTTAATTCTTTAGCTAATAGCTCCTCAAAACCAAATAAGGTCTTGGCCATCATTTTAAAATTTTCATTCATCATAATAATATTATGAAGCAAAATTAATCTAATTATAATTGCTATTGATTGATTTCTTATTTTTGTCGTCAATTTTAATCTATGGCTAAGAAACAAGAATGGTTTAAAGATTGGTTTGATACCAAATATTACCACATTTTGTATCAAGATCGCAATGATGATGAAGCGCAATTATTCATGCGAAATCTTACCTCCTTTTTACAATTAAAAAAAAGTGCCCATATTCTTGACCTCCCATGTGGCAAGGGAAGGCATTCCATTTTTTTGAATTCATTAGGTTATAATGTCATTGGTGCCGACCTGTCTGAAAACAGTATTAGATACGCCAAACGATTTGAAAATGATACCCTAAAATTTGAGGTACATGATATGCGCCTACCGTTTACATCAAAATTCGATGCTATTTTCAATTTATTTACAAGTTTTGGATATTTTGATGATGCAGAAACGAATATTAGGGTATTACAAAATTTAAAACAAGGCTTAAAAAAAGATGGTGTAATGGTCATCGATTTTATGAATGTTGACTATGTAAAACAACATTTTATAGAACATGAGGTAATTATAAAGAATGATATTGAATTCAACATCAGCAGATCTATTAAAGATAATTTTATTGTTAAGGATATCAAGTTTACCACAGAAGGCAAGGATTACCATTTTACAGAACGAATTAAATGTTTACCATTGCCTGTTTTAAAAGAATATATTAAAGCGGCCAATTTAAATTTAAAACATATCTTTGGAGAGTATGATCTCACAGAGTTTGATCCCAATACATCAAGCAGACTTATACTAATTTTGGAATGAATTTAATTATTTTAATCGCATCGGTTGCCATTGGTGTTCTAATGGTTTTTATTTTAAAGCCTACGACTAAACTTATCCAGTTATTTCTTTCATTTAGCGGTGCTTATCTACTTTCGATTACCGTATTACATTTATTGCCAGAAGTTTTTGAATCGCATCAGAAAAATATTGGAATTTATATACTAATCGGTATTTTATTACAAACCATACTTGAATATTTTTCTAAAGGTGCCGAGCACGGGCATATACATATACATCCATATACCAAAGGAGTTCCCTGGTTATTGTTTATTAGTTTAAGTGCCCATGCATTTTTAGAGGGGATTCCATTAGGAAATGGAACGAATGGATTGCTGTTATGGGCGATCGTAATTCATAAAATTCCTATAACCTTGGTGCTTTATATTTTCCTTTTACAATCAAGTCTGCCTAAAAAAGTAGTTTATGTTTTTATAATTGTATTTGCTATCATGAGTCCTTTAGGGTTGTTATTAAGCAATCAGATTACCTTTTTTAATGAACATCATGCAGAAGTTACAGGTGTGATTATTGGTGTTTTTCTGCATATTGCAACTGCAATCTTATTTGAAAGTACACAGAATCATAAATTTAATTTCAAAAAGTTTATGGCTGTTTTACTAGGATTTGCCGTTGCCTTTGCAAGTACTCAATTTGCAGTTGTTCATTAATTTGCAACGTCGCTCATAAATTTAATTCGCATTAATCGCAATTCTTCCTCATCATAATCACCCTCAAATTCATCGAGTGCAAGTTTGATTTTATCTTTATCAGCCTCCATAAAATAATCATAGATCTCTTCTTGTTGATCTTCATCCAATAGATCATTTATACAATAATCAATATTCAATTTGGTGCCTGAATACACTATTCGCTCCATTTCTTTTGTAAGTTCTTCCATCGATAATCCCTTGGATTTTGCAATATCTATCAATGGTATTTTCCTATCGGTATTCTGAATAATATAAAGTTTTAAGGCCGAGTTCATTCCAGTGCTTTTAACAACAAGGTCATCTGGTCTGGTAATGTCATTTTCTTCTACATAGGTATTTATCAAATCGACAAAGGCCTTTCCGTATTTTTTTGCTTTACCATCTCCAACTCCGTGAACATTAGAGAGCTCTTCAATGGTAATAGGATACTTAATGGTCATATCTTCTAAAGAAGGGTCTTGAAAAACAGCAAAAGGTGGCACCTTTAATTTTTTTCCTACACTTTTTCTAAGATCTTTTAACATTACCATTAATTTCTCATCAGTGCCTCCGCCGGTGCTTCTACCAGCTGTGACTATACTGCCATCGTCTACTGCATCATAAACATGGTCTTCAGTCATCATAAAAGATTCAGGACTTTTAATGAACTTTATTCCTTTTGGCGTAAGTTTTAATACACCGTATTGTTCAATTTCCTTAGCAAGAAATCCGGCAACCAATACCTGACGAATCAGCGCCATCCAATAGTTAGCATCTTTATCCTTGCCAATGCCAAAAAATGGCTGAATATCCGTTTTCCTGGCCTTTAAAAGCGCATTAGATTTCCCAATTAAGGTATTAACAATGCCTTTAGATTTATATTCTTCGTTGGTATCCCTAATAACCTCTAATAAGGTTTTGACCTGATCTTTTGCTTCAATTTTCTTTTTCGGGTTTCTAACATTATCATCCATATCTGCCCCATCGCCATTTACCTCGTCAAATTCTTCACCAAAATAATGCAACAGGAATTTGCGTCTAGACATGGAAGTCTCTGCATAAGAAACCACCTCCTGTAATAAGGCATGGCCAATATCCTGTTCGGCAACCGGTTTACCCGATAGAAATTTTTCCAGTTTTTCTATATCCTTATATGAATAAAAAGCCAAGCAATAACCTTCTCCACCATCACGTCCTGCACGACCTGTCTCCTGGTAATAACTTTCTAAACTTTTCGGGATATCATGATGAATCACAAAACGTACATCGGGTTTATCAATGCCCATTCCAAATGCAATCGTAGCGACTACAACATCAACATCTTCCATTAAGAACATATCCTGATGTTTTGACCTGGTCTTTGCATCGAGGCCTGCGTGATATGGAACTACTTTGATTCCATTGACTTTTAAAACCTGTGCTATTTCTTCGACCTTTTTTCGACTCAAACAATATATGATACCAGATTTTCCAGGATATTTCCTTACAAATCTTATGATATCCTTTTCAATATCTTTTGTTTTTGGCCGAACCTCATAAAATAAATTGGGCCTGTTAAATGAAGCTTTAAAGGTTTTGGCATCAGATATCCCTAAATTCTTTAAAACGTCTTCCTGAACCTTTGGTGTAGCCGTAGCGGTAAGGCCTATGATGGGTACATTGCCGATTTTTTGGATAATATTCTTCAGGTTACGATATTCTGGCCTGAAATCGTGACCCCATTCTGAGATACAATGTGCCTCATCTATCGCTACAAATGATATTTTTTGTCCTTTTAAAAAATCTATATAATCTTCTTTGGTAAGCGATTCTGGCGCAACATATAAAAGCTTGGTAATACCGCTTTTAATATCATTCATCACCCGGGCGATTTCTCCTTTGTTAAGAGATGAATTAAGTACATGGGCAATGCCATCATCGGTAGAAATACCTCGTAAGGCATCTACCTGATTTTTCATCAAAGCTATTAGAGGTGAAACTACAATGGCCGTTCCTTCCTGAACCAATGCGGGGAGTTGGTAACACAAAGATTTACCTCCACCGGTAGGCATAATAACAAATGTATTATGCTTATCTATTATACTCCTAATAACCTGTTCTTGTAAACCTTTGAATTGACTGAAGCCAAAATATTTCTTTAAGGCTTCTTGTATGTCTAAATTTGTCACTACGAATTTTAATTTATCTATATTTTTTTAGATACATTTGCAACTAAAGATACTACTTTATTTTTTAAATTTTTCAGATTGAATAACGAGAAAAACATTTTACAAATTGCGAAACATACCATTTCGATTGAAAGTAAGGCAATAGCTAATTTAATAAATTTTTTGAATAAGGATTTTGAAAATGCTGTTAAATTTATTCTAAATTCTAAAGGCAGGGTGATCGTTACAGGTATAGGAAAAAGTGCCAATATCGCGTCAAAGATTGTTGCTACTTTAAATTCTACCGGAACACCTGCAGTTTTTATGCATGCAGCAGATGCCATACACGGTGATCTGGGTATCGTACAAAAAGATGATGTTGTTATTTGTATTTCAAAAAGTGGTAGCACTCCTGAAATCAAGGTTTTAATTCCGCTGATAAAAGACTCTAAAAATAAGATCATTGCTATGACAGGCAATATTGATTCTTATTTGGCCCAACAGGCAGATTTTGTGTTGAATACATTTATCGAACAAGAAGCATGTCCTAATAATTTAGCACCAACCACCAGTACCACTGCCCAATTAGTAATGGGAGATGCATTGGCGATCTGCCTCTTAGAAATGAAAGATTTTACAAGTAAAGATTTTGCTAAATATCATCCGGGTGGCTCATTGGGGAAACGATTATATCTTCGTGTAAGTGATTTAGTAGAAAAAAATGAAGTGCCTCGTGTTGGCCTGAATGAAAATGTGACAGATGTGATTATTGAAATTTCTGAAAAAAGACTTGGAGCAACGGCTGTCTTAGGCACCAACAATATTATAGTAGGCATCATTACCGATGGTGATATAAGAAGAATGCTTAAAAACCATTTAGATCTGACTGTTTTAAGAGCTGAAGATATCATGAGTAAAAATCCAAAGTCTATAGATGCAGATGCCATGGCCATTGAAGCACTAGATATTATGGAAGCAAATAATATTACCCAGTTATTGGTTACGGAAAATGGAACGTATAAAGGGGTAGTTCACTTACACGATTTATTAAAAGAAGGAATAATTTAATATGTCTCAAGAACAAAATGAAATGTCCTTTCTGGACCATCTGGAAGTATTAAGATGGACGCTTGTCCGTTCTTCGGCTGCCGTTTTCTTAGTGTCTATTTTCGCTTTTATGATGAAGGATTTTATTTTTAATAAGATCATCCTACTTCCAAAAGATCCAGCATTCTTTACCTATAGGTTTTTATGTTCTGTGTCGCAAAAGTTCGGCACCCAAGGTTTATGTATTGATGAGATACCGTTTATTGTTCAGAGCAGGACAATGGCAGGGCAATTCTCTGCGCATATATGGACCTCTATTACCGCAGGCTTTATCGTAGCATTCCCTTATATCTTATGGGAAATTTGGAAATTTATAAAACCCGGCTTATATCCTAAAGAAAGAAAGAATGCCAAAAGTTTTATTATTATTTCTTCGTTCTTATTCTTTCTGGGGATCTTATTTGGCTATTATGTGATCACACCGCTTTCAGTAAACTTTTTAGGGGCTTATAGAGTGGCTAATGAAGTCCAGAATAATATAGATCTTAGTTCTTATATCGGTCTTTTGAGGGCTTCAGTACTATCTGCCGGGCTCATTTTTGAAATGCCGATCATTATTTATTTTCTAACCAGAATGGGCTTGGTAACACCTGAATTTTTGCGGACATACAGAAAATATGCCTTGGTGCTGGTTCTTATTTTAGCGGCACTTATCACACCACCCGATGTGATAAGCCAAGTAATTGTTGCTGTGCCAATGATGATATTATATGAAGTGAGTATCACCATTTCAAAAATTATTATACGTAGAGAAAAAAAAGCTGAAGCGCTTAGTAAAAAAGATTAATTAAATTTATCCTTATGAACGAAAAGGTAGATCTTTATTTAGCTAAACACAAAGGCTTTTCCCACATATTAAATGAATTGCGGGACATAATACGTTCTACTAAACTTATTGAAACCGTAAAATGGGGTATGCCAACTTATACTTTAAATAATAAAAATATTGTAGGTATGAGTTCCTTTAAGAATCACTGCGGTATTTGGTTCTTTCAAGGTGCCTTATTAAAAGACACAGAAGGTGTTTTGATCAATGCCCAGGAAGGTAAAACGAATGCCATGAGACAATGGCGATTTGCAAGTGATTCAAAAATAGATAAAAAACTAGTCCTTAAGTATCTGTTGGAGGCCATTGAAAATGAAAAGAAAGGGCTAAAAATAAAACGGAAAATTAAACCTCTGGTCATCCCTACACAATTAGAAAATATCTTAAAGTCAAATAAAGATGTTGAAATGTCATTTAAGGCCTTAACTTTGGCAAAAAAAAGGGAATTTGCCGAATATATTATGGAGGCAAAAAGAGAAAAGACCAAAGAAAAGCGATTGGAAAAGATTATTCCGATGATCATCAACAGGAAGGGATCAAACGAGACCTATATAAAAGCATAATAAGCATTTATGATATTAAGAGCAGAGAATATAGTAAAATTATACGGTAACAGGAAAGTCGTCAAAGGCATTTCATTGCAGGTCCAGCAAGGAGAGATCATAGGCTTATTGGGGCCAAACGGTGCAGGAAAAACCACTTCATTTTATATGATCGTAGGCATGATCAATCCAAATGAAGGGAAAATATTTCTTGATGATGAGGACATTACAGAAGATTCGATGTATAAACGTGCTCAAAAAGGCGTTGGATATCTGGCTCAGGAAGCCTCGGTATTTCGAAAATTATCAGTAGAAGACAATATATTAGCTGTTTTACAATATACAGATCTTTCAAAAAAACAGCAAAAAGAAAGACTAGAATCGCTGATTGAAGAATTTGGACTAAGTCATGTACGCAAAAACAGAGGTGATCTACTTTCTGGTGGTGAGCGCAGGCGTACCGAGATCGCACGTGCCCTGGCATCAGATCCTAAATTCATTTTATTGGATGAACCGTTTGCGGGGGTTGATCCCATAGCTGTTGAAGACATACAAAGTATTGTTGCCCATTTAAAAGATAGGAATATCGGCATACTTATTACCGATCATAATGTGCAGGAAACGCTCGCTATAACAGACAAGACCTATTTAATGTTTGAGGGGGGAATCTTAAAAGAAGGTACACCTAAAGAACTAGCCGAAGATGAAATGGTAAGAAAGGTCTATTTAGGTGAAAGTTTTGAGTTGAAAAAAGCCAGAAAGATCAAGGAAAAATAGCAAGAATTTAGAGCGATAACTACAAGGATATTGCTTACCTGTATAAAGTGAAATTCCCTTTAAACTCTCTATTGTCGTTTTTATCATTAATTTTTACGATATACCAGTAATCACCAGATGGCAATAATTTATTTTTATAGGTACCATCCCATTCAAATTGATTTCCCTGATAACTTACGATCAGGCGCTGGTATCTGTCGAAAATAGCTACTGAAATATTAGGATAAAATGTGATATTCCTGGGGTACCAAGTGTCATTATTTCCATCTCCGTCGGGTGTAAAGAAATTAGGTATCTCTAGTTCTAAGAATTCTAGGAAAATAGTTTGTTGAACCACACATCCTTTCGTATCCCGTACATAAAAAGTATAATCACCAGAACTTAAAATGTTAAATACATTTGTGCTGCTCAGGTCATTTTCATCATTCATTGCATACTCATATTGCGGTTTACCCCCAATGGCCATAATAGTGTATTCGTTAAGCCCAGACTCGATCAGTTCAAATGTAATCGGCTGATAGGCTTCCACAGTGACCGTTACAGATTCATCAGTACATCCTGTTGGGACGTGTTCAACCGTGATGGTATGTTCCCCATCAGGTACATTTTCAAAAACTCCGGAAGCCTGGGTAATCGTGCCATCGAGTGTATACATTACTTCATCTGCATAAATAGGGTCAACACTTGCTATTACACGGGCAAAGGATCCTTCACATGAAAAACCGGCACTTGCCTCAAGTTCGAGATATACCAATTGGTCAATAGACATAGGCTCCATAATTTCACAGGTGTTGCCGCCTTTAATTTTTCTTATGATAATTTCATAGTCTCCCTTGGCCAACCCGTTAAAAGTTGGAGAAGATTGAAACGAAGTCCCGCCATCAATACTATAAGTTAGTGTATTTCCTGCGGAATTGTCGGTTATATTAACCGTAATACTACCGTCGGTATCTCCTAAACATACAACATCATCTTTGGTAAGATTATATTCGATTTCATTTTCCAGGTTTACGATTGCCATTGAGGTAGCAACACAACCCTGGGCATCCCTCACCGATAAGGTATAGGTGCCAGCTGTAAACACTTCAAAAGTGTTCTCAGTCTGGTAATTAATCCCATTGTCGATACTATATTCATAACCGGGAGTACCCCCTTTTTGATCTACCTCTATTCTTCCGGCAAGCACACTACCATTACAAGGCATGATATGATCTTTAACAATAGCACTCGCCCGCAATACTGTTGGTTCTTTAATGTTAAAACTTTCGGTATAATAACATCCATCTTCATTTGTAACTTTAAGATCATAATCTCCTATATCTAATCCGGTAAACTCATAAGTCTGTGCGCTTGTAGGACCTTCAGAGGCCACCAAACTTGCTCCCTGATATAATTCATAGGTATACATGGTTGCAGCATCATTGACCGTTGCCGAAATCTTTCCATCTGATGCCTCGAAACATTGCACATCGGTGTAGGACGCATCTACATCCAACCCAAAAACGGTAATGACTCTTGTTGTTTGAGTACATCCGGTTCTCGTCTGGGTGGCGGTATAAATACCCGGGCCCGATATGTCTATGGACTGGGTATTGCCAATAATATTTCCACCTCCATCTACCCACTCATAGGTATCGTAACCATCATGTCCCGAAATTGTAATGGTATTGTTGCAGAAGTACTCTGTACTGTTATAAGAACAGGAACTTGTATCGACAAAAAGATCCATGGTACTTACGGTGCCAAATCCACAATCATTAATCCCAATAAGACCCGGATATCCGGAGACATTCTGACCCGAAGTTTCGCCGTCATAATAAGAACTTACACTATTGACTAAAATATTGGTACAGGCATCCGTATAGTCGAAGCAGTCGGTTGAAGCTGTTACTTGATACCTTATGTCGTAAGAAGTTGATAAATTACCCTCTTGTACCAATGAATCATCGATATCGAAGCGTAATTCTCTTGCAGCGGGATTATAAGAATAAGTTACCCCGGCTGGAAGTTCAATCGAGCTCTCGTTTAAAGTGACATTTATAGGCAAAATATTTAATATATAGGTATTTTGTGCACTATCGGTACCTACGTTTTGAAAATTAAGGTTATACCAGACGGTTGCGCCCAGTGGGACTGGAGATTGATATAGAATTTCATTGCCGGAATTATCTTCTACGCTTGTAACAACATTCAATACAGGTTCTATAATATCAATGGAAAATGTGTTTAAATATGTATAAATATGGTCTCCTCCAATATTATTCGTTACCCTAACAGTAGCTCCGGATTCATTGTTTCCGATCAAGCTATTACCAGGATTTAGATCTGTTAAGTTCAGTAATTTTATATCCCAACCTAATGTATTTGTACTGTTTAAATTACGGTCTAATACCTGTGCTCCATTTTTTGTTATTTTACTGTTAAAGAAATTATCTACGGGATTTTCGGCATCATAAAGGGCGGTAAAAGTAGCATTGCCATCTGCTTTAAAAAGCATTTGGTCACCTACCAAACCCAGATCACCTTCCAATGAGGCTACACCAACCTTACCACGAACAGGACCCGTCGGAGGTGTAACAAAACCTGAATAATTAAAATCCACCACATTATACGGGGCATTGGTAACCGCAGATAAACCGTCAAAAGTAGATATATATTTTCGGGATTCTGTCGGGTCTTCATAAACCAATACCAGTGACCAACCGGCCGATTGACCTCTTCCCCGAACCGTCACAATATTGGCTACAAAATAATCACCATCAGGATGTAAATTTGTACCCACGATACTTGTGACATCTTTATAATAAATTTTATCAATATTAGCATCAGCCACCAGATCCTGATAAGTGCCTCCGGGTATTTTAAATTTTACTTGATTTGGTGCGGGGTTGGTTGGAGCTAATACTGCTCCCCAATATAAGCCTGCATAAATAACCCTGTTACAAACGCCCGTTGTAAAACGAGCACTACTTGAATTAAAGGTGCTGTTATCATTATCAATATCGACATAGGTCATCGATATATTATCGTTCATGTCGGTACCATTATATGGTGTATCTATGGAAGGACCCAAATTCGTATTACCAATAATGGTTAAGTCGCCATAAACTCCTAAAGTTTCATGCCTTTTTTCAAAAGGGACAGTGTTTTGGGCATTTGATAATAAAGGAAATAAAAAGAATGAAAGGAATATTAAATAAATAATATTTCCTAAAAAGAACTTTTGTGAAGTCTTTTTAATTTTCATTATAGCAGTGTTTAGCAATTTTCTTACAATATAAGCTAAGATAATTAATTATATTCTTTTTTTGGATGTAAATAGCTTATTTATAACGATTAAAAAAAGGCAGTCAAAAATTTAATTGACTGCCTTCACAATAATTTTGAATTTATCAATTAATTTTAATGCATAACTATCTATGACCTTCAGCTGATCTGGTTCCTAACACTTTTCCTTTTTCATCTATCAATAACAAATGTGTCCAAGGACCTTTTTGAAGCTTAAAGGTATATACTGTTCCTGTACTTTTTTTTGTAAAACTTGCTTCCTTTGAGATCTCATAACCTGAATAATTCTGCAAAGCTTCTTTTACCGCCACAGGTACTTCTGCAGTGGTTGTTTTATACACTTTCTCCTGAATGGCTTGTTCATTTTGAGCATAGCTGGTTGCTGTACCTAAGAAAGCTATACAAGTTACGATCATTAACAATTTATAAAATTTCATATTTTTATATTTTTATATTTTGAATTTATTATTTCTTAATCTCTCATACTCCAGCTTGAACCACTTCTAGCGGTTTCAAAATCATATCCCAACGTTATCATATGTGTTCCGCTACTATTGAATTCGCTGGCTTCATTGATATTCAACTGAAAACCATAACCCACATAGAACTGATCTTTCTTAATACCAATTAGTGGCGCTATAGATAAGGGTTGAAAACTCTGGTCGTTAACAAATCTGGCATTTATACCGGCCCACATATAGCCGTCCATAGTAACCTTACGTGCTTTAAAATTGAAATCAGTTACGGAACGTCCGTCACTCTCAAAATATTTTAAATAAATACTAGGTTCGTATTCATATTCCTGACTATTACTAATAAAAGTATATCCGGTATACAGGTAATAATTCCTTAATTTAATAGGTTCGGTATCATCGAATATTTTAATGCTTTTATTTAGAATGTTGGTTGCATTAAAACTTACGAAATAACGATCTAATCTATATAATACTCCAAATTCAAAGTTGTGATTTGACGTACCTTGACTGGCGCCTATATTTGGATCGTCGAAACCAGTACCGCTACCATCATCAAAATTTGAAACATCAATTTTAAAATGATTAAACTTATAAGATAATCCAAAAGAAATATACTGGTTATTGGAATCGTCTATCGTAAGATGATGCGCATAGGTAAGCTGTGCTCCTATTTGTTTGGTATTACCATTCTTATCGTTGTATAAAATGATACCGGCACCCGATCTTTCATCAAACCTGGTATCATAGGATATGGTTTGTGTATTTGGTGCATTTTCGAGCCCTAGCCATTGCGCCACACCACTTACGCGTAATCGGCCCATCTCAAATTCTCCCGCATAAGCAGGTGAAATTACAAAAGGGTTTTCTACCAAATACTGCGAATAGGGCGTTAAATTGAGCTCCTGTGAATTTGTTATTGCTGTAAAGGCAAATACAAATATGATGAATACTTTTTTCATTGCTTTGGGTTGATTTTTTTATTATCTATATAAAGTGAAATTGCCTTTAAAAACTCTATCATCGTTTGGATCGTTTAATTTAACGAGATACCAATAATCACCAGATGGCAGTAACTTATTATTGTAGTCACCATTCCATGAAGCCTGATTACCTTTATAACTTTTTAATAACCGTTGGTAACGATCAAAAATGTCTACAGTTATGTTAGGGTATAACGTAATATTTCTTGGATACCACTCGTCATTATAACCATCGCCATCAGGTGTAAAGAAATTTGGAATTTCAACATCTTTAAATTCAATGATTTCTTCAACGATACATCCGTTAGCATCTCTTACAAAGAATGCATAGAAGCCAGATCCTGTGATCCTAAATACATTATTACTGCTAAAATCACTTTCCTCCGGAACTGGAGTAGGACTACCTTCTAAAGTCTTAATCATGGCATATTCGTAGTCAGGTATACCGTTAGAAGCATTCACAACATATTCTCTTATCACACTACCCTCAACTACTTCAAAACTTATCGGTGTATATGCGGCTACAAATACTGTTATTGGCTCAGATGTACATCCATTTGTTGTATTTCTCACCGTAACAGTGTGTTCTCCATTAGAAACATCTTCAAAAATCCCTGAAGCTTGAGGTGACCCTCCATCTAACCTGAACTCAACTTCATTTTCATATTGGGATGCCACACTTGCAATAACCTGATTTTCATAGCCTTCACATTGAAAACCAACTGTAGCTTCAAATTCCAGCTCAACCAATTGTTCTATGGTCATCGCTTGTATAGTTTCACAAGTATTTACCCCTTTTTCTTTACGGATAATGATCTCATAATCTCCAATCACCAATCCGTTAAACGTAGCAGAAGACTGATAGGACGTTCCGCCGTTAATACTATATGATAAGGTGTTTCCTGCATTATTCTGGGTAACATTTACCGTAATACTACCATCCGAATCTCCATAACAAACCACGTCATTCTTTGTAATGTTATAGTCTATTTCTTCATCGAAATCAATATTCGCAGTGGTAGTAGTTATACAATTTTGGGCATCACGCACCGTGATCACATGATCACCTTCTGCAGTGACTTCGAATATGCTTTCTGTTTGGTAATTGGTACCGTTGTTAATACTATATTCATAAGGAGGTGTTCCGCCAGTTGCGGAAACTTCTATTCGTCCACTTAAAACGTTTCCATTACAAGGCATAATATTATCTAATACGGTATTACTAGCCTGTAACAACGTAGGCTCTCCTATGATAACTATCTGTGTGTCATAACAACTATCCGCATTAGTAACCCTTACATTATAGGTTCCGATGTCCAATCCCGTAAACTGGTAATTATCGGCAGTTGTCGGCCCTTGAGAAGCTTGTAAATTCCCGTTAAGGAATAATTCATAGGTAAAATTAGCCGAAGTTTCGTTTACCTGTACATTGATCCATCCATCAGCACTGTCCTTACACAAAGCATCATTCGAGGTGAAGGTTACATCCAGACCTAATACGGTTATTTCCCTTGTTGTAACAGTACAACCTGTTTTTGTTTGGGTAACTGTATAAACACCAGGACCATCAACCTGTATTGATTGGGTATTGCCTATAGGTGTTCCATTTTCATCTACCCATTCGTATTGGTTATAACCATCATGACCCGATATGGTGATGGTATTATTACAAAATGTTTCCGTACTATCAAATTGACAAGAACTGGTATCAACAAAAAGATCCATAGAACCCACACTTGGCAGTCCACAGCCATTGATACCATTTAAGCCGGGTTGCCCAGCTATATTCTCTCCTGAGGTTTCACCATCATAATATGACATAATACTATTTACCAATAAGTTAGTACAGGCATCTGTATAATCGAAACAATTACTCGAAGCCGTAACCTGATATCTAATGTCATATGCTGCATTATTAGGGTCTGATTCTCTTACTACCAAAGAATCATCTATATCAAACCGTAATTCTCTTGTTGCCGCGTTAAATGTGTATGTAACACCAGCAGGTAGCACAAATGAGCTCTCATCCAATGTTACGTTAATTGGTAATGAATTTAAAATGTAAGTGTTCTGTGCATTGTCTGTTCCTATGTTTTGAAAGTTAATATCATACCATACCGT
>CBDUPN010000042.1:0-15821 GCA_965369125.1 uncultured Aureibaculum sp.
GCCGTAGCGAAGGTCCGCTCCGGATATAATACCTTAATACCCCGATTCTTAAGGCCCAGAAAAGCAACCGGACTCGTAACTTCATGGATCAAATGGCGGTCAATAAAAAATACATCAGGCCCATTCTCAATTTTTCGAACAACATGTGCATCCCAAACCTTATCAAACAATGTTTTGCTCATAGTAAAAATTGCATTTTTATAGATTGATTTTTAAGAATTGCCGAAATTAGACAATTAATAATTTGTAAAGGTGGCAAATTTAAAAAAATCTACCTTTTCCAGGAACACATTTACCACTTAAGATGCCTGATTATTAAATTTTTACGTAATTGATAATTGTGATGCCCAAATAAGGTTTTAATCGAAAAGTTCTGAATAATTATATGCTGATTTTGAAGTATTGACAATATCAATTTTAAATAGATTCATAAAAAAAGACATCCAATGAGCTTAGATGTCTTTTTTGTTAATATATAATTTATAATCAATCGTTCTGTTTTATTAATTCTTCCTGCACACTATTTGGTACGGGTTGAAAAGAAGAAAAGGTGGAGCTAAAGGTACCTCTCCCCTGGGTTAAAGAACGCAGGTCGGTAGAATATCCATAGAGTTCGGCAGCAGGCGTAGTACATTTTAATATCTGATTACTATCACTACTACTGATACCTAAAATGATAGACCTTCTTGATTGCAGGTCTGTCATTACATTACCTACCATATCTTCGGGTACTTTAACCGTTAATTCCTGAATAGGCTCTAATAATTTAGGATTGGCATGTAAAAAGGCAGCCTTAAAGGCATGTGCACCAGCAATTTTAAATGAAATATCATTCGAATCGACCGAGTGCATCTTTCCGTCATAAACCATCACCCTTACATCGCGTATATAAGATCCGGTAAGCGGACCACTTTCCATAACTTCTAAAATTCCCTTCATGATAGATGGTAAATAACGCAAGTCGATAACACCACCAACAATACAATTATAGAATATTAATTTTCCGCCCCACGGAAGATCTACTTCCTGTTTACCTCTCACATTAAATCCTTCAGGCTCATCCATACCTTCATGCCATGGTTCAATTTTCATATGGACTTCTGCAAACTGTCCGGCACCACCAGATTGTTTTTTATGCCGGTAATTCGCCGTTGCAGGTCTCTGTATTGTTTCTCTGTAAGTGATTTTAGGTTTTGAGAATTTAGCTTCGATACCATAAACATTTTTTAATGTCCAATCGATAGTTGCTAGATGAAGTTCCCCCTGGCATCCCAATATAAGTTGTTTAGATTCCTTGGAATAAGTTACAACCACTGTTGGATCTTGACTATGGATCCTTTTAAGAGATTCATTCAGTTTTTCTTCGTTTTTCTTATCTGCGGCCTTTACCACCTTTTTAATACGAGGTTCAGGATACTTGATGGGCTTAACCGTGATCTTTTTTCCAGGGGTATGTAAGGTATCATTGGTTTCGGTATACTTTAATTTTAAAGTAGCCCCAATATCACCTACCGTTAATTTTGAAACCGTCTCCCTGTTCTTACCATCCATGATAAAGAGCTGGTTCAATATTTCGGTTTCATCATTTCTTGAATTGACCAATTTGTCATTCAGTTTAACTTCCCCGGATTTTACCTTAAAGAAGGTGATCTGACCTAAATTAGGTTGATAAACAGTCTTAAATATAAATAACGATGTCGGTGCATCTACACTGGGAATTATATCTTCACCCTCTACGCTTTGTTCGACCTTTAGATCGGCTGCTGCGGGAGCAACATTATCTATAAAGCCCATTAATCTCCCTGAGCCCATATCGTTAAGTGCCGACATGCAGAATACCGGGAAAAGATCGTGATTTAGCATCCCTGCTTTGATCCCTTTGCGCATTTCCTCTTCATTCAAGGTGCCTTTGTCAAAGAATAATTCTAACAATTCTTCATCATTTTCAGCTGCTTTTTCAACCAGTTCATTATGCAATTCATCTGCCAATGCTTTTTGATCGTCGGGAATTGGTAATTTTTCAGGCTTTCCTCCTTCGGGACCAAACTTATAAAGCTTCATCTTTAAGACATCAATAATACATTGGGCACCATCGAGCTTGATGGGATACTGGATTTTAACAGCACTATTTCCAACCATCGCTTTCAGGCTTTTAAAACTTTCATCAAAATTCGCATTGGGATGGTCGATCTGATTGATCACAAAAATGGTAGGTTTTAAATACTTATCTACATAGTTCCAGATTATCTCCGTTCCTATCTCAACACCATACTGGGCATTTATTACATTCACAATGGTATCAGAAACACGGATCGATGAAATGATCTCACCTATAAAATCATCTAAACCCGGCGTGTCGATTATATTTATTTTATAATTGCGCCATTCGGTATGTAGTGGGGTTGCAAAAACAGAAGTACCTCTATCATGTTCTATATCATGGTAATCTGAAACCGTATTTTTCGCCTCTACGGTGCCTCGCCTGTTGATCAAACCAGCTTCGAAGAGCATGGTTTCTGCTAAAGTGGTTTTGCCGCTACCATGCGCACCAACAAAGACTACATTTTTGATGAATTTATCGTCGTAAACTTTCATATCTGTACATTTTTATTTGAGTGTCTAAATCTAAAAACAATAGTTAACCAAAAATATGACTTTTGTTAGTTTTTTCAACAGTTTCACTCAATTATTATAAAATATACGATCAATATTGCAATAAAAGCCTTATTTCTTTTTCAAGTCTCCCTTTCGGAAGATACTTATCTTCCAATTGTGAAATAAATGGTATGGGGGTTTCCAAGCTAGCTACCCTTTTTACCGGTGCATCCAGAAATTCAAAGCAATTTTCATGAATTAAGGCAGATATATCACTTGCGACACCGCCAAATAATGAATCTTCTTGTACGATAATGGCCTTTCCCGTTTTTTTAACTGACTTAAAAATAGTTTCGGTATCTAGTGGTTGCAAGGTTCTTAGATCGATAAGATCGGCAGTTATATCCGTAAATTTCTCAAGCGCACTTAGTGCCCAATGTACAGCTGCCCCAAAAGCAATGACGGTAATATCATTTCCTTCTTGTAATAAGCTTGCCTTACCAAATGGCAATGTATAATAACCGGTTGGTACATCTTGCCTGATACTTCGATATAAGGCCTTATGTTCAAAAAATAATACAGGATTCGGATCGTTGATGGCCGTTGCTAATAGTCCTTTCGCATCATATGGGAATGCCGGATACACTACTTTTAGCCCTGGTGTTTTAGTAAACCAGGCCTCATTGGTTTGGCTGTGAAAAGGGCCTGCCGCAACCCCCGCACCACATGGCATTCGTATCACCACATCGGCATGTTGATTCCACCTGTAATGAGATTTGGCCAGTAAATTTACTATAGGATTAAATCCCGAACTTACAAAATCGGCAAATTGCATTTCAACTATAGATTTTATGCCGTTGATAGACAATCCATAAGCGGCACCCACAATAGCAGATTCACAAATTGGCGTATTTCGTACCCTGTCCTTCCCAAAAAGTTCAACAAAACCTTCCGTAATTTTAAAAACACCACCGTATTCGGCGATATCCTGACCCATAATTACCAGGTCGTTATGTTCTTCCATAGACTGTTTTAATCCCTCTCGAATGGCATCTACAAATCGGATATTTTCATTTTCTGAATTAAATTTAACTTCTTGATATACAAAGTCTTTATATACATCACCTAATTCAACACTTATATTTCCATTTATTTTTTCTTCATTAAATGCGATGTCGAGATTTTCATTAATTTCATGTACAATCTCTGTTTTATATTCAACCTCTAATTCCTCTGTTAAGATCTTTTCATTCCGCAAATATTCCTGATAATTTTCGATGGGATCTTTGGCGGCCCAAGTATCTAATAAATCCTGGGGAACATATTTCGTACCGCTTGCCTCTTCATGCCCACGCATTCTAAAAGTATTAAATTCTATTAGTACGGGTCTGGGGTTCTTTCTCATGCTTTTTGCCAATCGAGACACTTTTTGATATACCTCCAAAACATTATTACCCTCTATTATATGGGTCTCCATACCATAACCTATACCCCTGCTGGCGATGTTTTCGCATTTATATTGTTCATTGGTAGGTGTTGACAATCCATAACCATTGTTTTCCACACAAAATAATACCGGTAAGCTCCAAACTGAAGCTACATTCAGCGCTTCATGTATATCACCTTCGCTCGTTCCTCCTTCTCCGGTAAATACAGCACATACTTGATTATTCTTTTTTAAAAGATTACCCAAAGCAATCCCGTCGGCTATACCAAATTGCGGACCTAAATGGGAGATCATACCCACAATATTATAATCTTGCGTGCCAAAGTGAAAGCTTCTATCTCTACCCTTGGTAAATCCACTTGCCTTCCCTTGCCACTGTGAAAACAACCTGTTTAACGGAATATTCCTTGAGGTAAAAACACCCAAATTTCTATGCATGGGCAACATATACTCATCGTTATTCAAAGAATGTGTTACTCCTATAGCAATGGCCTCTTGCCCAATACCACTAAACCATTTAGATATCTTACCCTGACGAAGTAAAATAAGCATTTTCTCTTCTATAAGTCGAGGTTTCAGCATCGCTTTATATAGCTCGAGTAATTTTTTTTGGGAAAGATTTTTTTTATCGAAGGTCATTATTCATAAAATATGAGATCAATATACAAGGTCTGAGTTTATTTAAAAAAAAACTCCTTCAAAAGTATTGAAAGAGTTTAATATATTTTATTGGACGCGCTTTAAATTTTAAAATCTTTAAAAATGGCATGCATCAATCTTTTTTTATCATTGATAACTTCTTCTAGTGAAATAGAAGTTTCTGTTCGCAAAACACCCGGTATATCATCTATTTGGAAGATCACATCTTTAGCGTGCTTTGTATCCCTGGCTCGTATTTTGCAAAAAACAGCAAATTTACCTGTAGTTAAGTGCGCAACTGTAACTTCGGGAATTTTATGCAATTCATCAATAATTCGTTGTGTAAAAGAAGAATTTTCCAGATACAGGCCAATATAAGCGATGAACATATAATTCATTTTATCGTAATCAACTGTTAGTGTTGATCCTTTGATCACGCCTTCATCTTCCATTTTTTTAACACGTACGTGAATCGTACCTGCCGAAACCAATAATTTTTTAGCAATATCCGTAAAGGGAGTTCTGGCATTCTCAATTAACATATCGAGAATTTGGTGGTCTATTTCATCAAGTTTAAATTTAGACATATTGTATTATATTTAAATATAATGCAAAATTCATACTTTTTTCTCAAAATTACTAGTAAAAAAGTATTATTTTTCTATTTTTAACTAAAATCTTCCTTGTTTTGAAATACTTTTCCGTTTAAATCAATAATCTTGTTCGCATTAAAGCCGGATAAATCCTTAATCTCTTCGATATGAGGTAGAAACAGAATTTGATTGTCTTCCAATTTCTCTTTGAATAAAATACCGATGTCTGTCTTTTTATTGAGGTCGGTTAAAAATACATTCTTATAGATAATATCGAGGTATTTCTTTTCATTATTAGGGATATCGAAGTATCGCTGGTAATTATCATATTTCTGATCGGTTGCGATAGTATAGAGTCCTGCAACAAAAGCTATAAATGTGTATTTCCGTACTTCTTCCCTATCATAATCATCCTTAAAATGTCCCGATTCGACTAAAATGGTATGGTGTCCGGCTTTTTCAAAATTATCACCCGTAGCTTTGGGATAAAATTCGTCGGAATATCTTCCTATCTGTCCGGGAATCAATTTATTGAGCTCTTCGTAAATAGAGGCAATTACCGACATGGTAACTTTTCGTCCATCGGTAACCGTTCTAGCTTCATCTACCGAAGGCGCTAAAAATGATAAGGTTGCCGGTAAATTCTGCCGCCCAACACTAAATATAGTACGTTGGTCGTGTATGTTGAAGCAAAAGGAAGGATCCACCTCTTTTAAAACCTGCTTTAGAATATTGCTTTCAGGAGCTGCAAGATCAACTGCATCTCTGTTAAGGTCTATGCCTTGGGCGTTGACTCTGGTATAAGCAACTGCGCCATCGGGATTTAAGATCGGAATAAAAACAAGGGTACATTTGCTCAATATATCTTTGATGGCAGGAGCATGCTCACCGGGATTTTTAAACAGATTAAAAAGATCGAGTATCGCCTTGGTACCTGTACTTTCATTTCCATGCATCTGCGACCACAAAAGCACCTTGGTCTTGCCTTTACCAATGGAAACCTGGTAAATTGGAATTTTGTTAAAAGACTGCCCAACCTGAACCACCTTGAACTCATCCGGTAACGATTTTAAAATAGGCAAGATCATTTCAAATATGATCCTTCTTCCATAAATTGATTTCTCTTTATGAAGGGTGTGCCAATGTGTTAATTTTTGAACGTTAAGTTGATTCACTTTACAAATGTAACTAAAGAATAGTTTACATTTGTAATCATAATAACGCGTACATTTTGCATGATCTGACAATAATTACATTCGAATTTTACAAATGTAAACGTTATTTTATTTTAATGTCATATATATTTGTATTTCAGTATTTTAAACTTACTTATATAAAGTCATATATCTAATTTAGTATTATTTTTATAATATAATTATTTTGAGGTTACTATTATATTGATTACATTTGTAACATAATTTCATGGCGTATGATCAACAATTTAGAATTCGCAGAAAGGTTAAAAAAGGTCATGGACCATTATCAGTTATCGGCCGCATCTTTTGCAGATACCATTAACGTACAGCGCTCCAGCATTTCTCATTTGCTTTCGGGAAGAAATAAGCCCAGTTTAGATTTTGTCTTGAAAGTTTTGGATAAATATAAAGATGTTGAATTGTATTGGTTGCTCAATGGAAAAGGGAGTTTTCCGAAAAGATCAACTACTGACCCCCTACCACCTGTGGAACAACAAACCATTGTTAAAACAAGGCCTGAAATAAATCAGCAAACTAGCACCAAGAAAATTGATAAGATCATTATTTTTTACAACGATGGTACTTTTCAGCATTATCATTCATAAAAAAACCTCATGAAATGGTCATGAGGTTAATTCATACAATTTATTTATGCGCTATTTAATTTCCTCGATGCCCCTTTTAACGATATCGATGAGTTCTTTTTGAAAAGGTGACGTCTGTTGTATCTTAACTTCTAATACCTGCTCCAAAAGTTGTGTGTTAATCTTATCAATTCCGTATTTCCTATATCGCTTTGCATTAGAAACGAAATCATTAACCATGATCTCGGTTGCTTCTACATTATCGGATAGCACTACCCATCTCCATGCCTGGGCATATAACTGCTGAAGTGATTCGTCCCGGCTAAACAACATGCCATTATTGAGTTTACCCGCCACAAAAGGCATCTCACTAAGTTTTTGTTCTCGAATAAATATTTCCATCAAAACTTCGCTCATTCCTTCCCTGTCAAGGGTATCGGTAATGGTTGCCACTTTTTCCATAGCTGTTTCCCTATCTAAAACAAACAAAGCTTTTAAGGCATTCGACTGCACCGCATAAGATTTACTTTTTAATGCCTCCTTAAAAAGCGGAACGTATTTCATTTCATTTAAGGTACTTAATATTTTGACCGCTTTAGCCCGTACCAATGTTTTAGGATCGGAACTTGCTAATTTTTCAATGACCTGAATAACTTTAGGATCTGATTCGATGTTTATGCTATCTAAGGCCAAAAGTCGAATTCCGTGATAAGGATCATTCAGCGCCTTGATCAATACCTGAAGTGCTTCCTTATTGCTTTGCTCGGATGAAAGGGCTATAACAGCTTCTCTCCTATCTAAATAATGTGCATTTTGATGTTCGTATTGAAAAATATAGTTATCTATTGTCTTAACATCCTTAATCTCGGCCAAAAGTGTTTTATTAGCATCAATATTTATAAAACGAGGTTTCTTGTCATATTTGATCGTAAATTCCTCTTCCTTCTTTTTAATCCAAATATTATATCGTTTAGGAGTATTTACTTCATAAACATCTATGGGGAGCGGAAATTGGAACGCTTTATCGGTTAATTGTTTGATGGAAATTGTAACAGATTTTGAGGGATCATCGTATTTATAATTAATCTCCAGTTTCGGATGCCCTGCACCAAAATACCATTGGTTAAAGAACCAATTGAGGTCTTTCCCGCTAATTTTTTCAAAAGCCAATCGCAATTGATGGGCTTCACCGGTTTGGTATTTATTAGAGCTTAAAAATTCCTTCATTCCGGCATAAAAAGCCTTATCACCCAAATACTCACGCAGCATATGTAAGATATAACCACCTTTATTATAGGAAACGGCATCGAACATATCCTCGCGGCTTTCATAATTAAAACGCACCAGGTGCTTAGATTCATTAGCCCCGTTTAAATAGCCCTGTATGTCTTCATAACGATGTGCCTCGGCATGGTCTTTTCCATATTTATATTCTCTCCATAAATATTCGCTATAATTGGCAAAAGATTCATTTACAGTTATATTACTCCAGCTTTCCGCAGTGACCAGATCTCCAAACCAATGATGAAAGACCTCATGTGCAATAGTATCTTCCCAAATATTCTCATCAACTAGCTCACCACTTGTTTGATAAGCATTCTCAGCATGAATTACCGCGGTGGTATTCTCCATGGCCCCGCTTATATAATCCCTGCAAATGATCTGTGAATATTTTGGCCATGGATATTTTATGCCAGTGATGTCAGAAAAGAAGGTCAGCATTTCGGGTGTATTTCCAAAAATCTCCTTCGCAAAAGGCTCATATTCTTTTTCTACATAATAATCAACGGGAATATTATTCCATTTATCCTCTACGATGCTGAATTCGCCCACGCCCATAAAAAATAAATAGGGAGCATGCTTTTGATCTAGTTTCCAGTAATCGGTTCTGGTACCGTCGCTATTCTCTGACTGACTTATCAATAATCCGTTAGATAATGTCACATATTTTTTAGGTACCGTGATGTAGATCTCCTGGCTGGTTTTTTGATTCGGACTATCGATTGTCGGAAACCAGCAGCTATTAGATTCGGTTTCACCTTGTGTCCAAATTTGTGTTGGCTTAACGGGGTCAGATTCGTCGGGATCTACAAAATACAGCCCTTGTGCATCACTAATGGCATCACTTCCAAGTTGCGTAACTTCTTCGGGTCTTGCAGTATATGAGATATGAAGTGTATATTCTTCATCTTTAACAAAGATATTATCAAGATCAACGGTGAGTTTTAGTCCGTCATATTCATATTTCAACGCCTTGCCATTCCTTGTTACCTTATGAATAAGCATGGCTTTGGCATCCAAGGTAACGGTTTGTGTATTATAGAAATGAGGTTTTAAAGTGATCCACTCCTCTCCAATTAAATGACGCTTTGAAAAATCGAATTTTACCTTAAGTTTTGTATGAACTATACTATTAATCTTTTCATATTCTGCCCGGTATATCTGTTCGGGAGCCCCTTCTAAAGTTGGAATTACGGCAGGTTGGGAAATGGCCGGATGAATCGAAAAAGCTAATAATAAAATAGCTAGAATTAAGTTCTTCATTTTTTAAATTTAAAATAGGATAATGTTCGCAAATATAAACTTTTATGGAAAGGATATATTGTTAAGGTATGGTTAAAAAAAACCGCTCCTGAGCATATCAGAAGCGGTTATCATATTTCAATTAGTAGGTATTTATTCTACTTTTGCCTTAAAGAATCCTTCCAATGACTTGAAGCTATCGGAATCGACATTACCTATACTATTCGCTAATTTCATAATTTTAGCGGGTTCCATATTGTCGCCCAAGACCCTTATCAAGGCAAATCCCATTTCCTTATCCGATGCATATACAATGACTTCATCCATGCTATCATCATTTCCTTCATATTTTAAAATGATGTTTCTCCCTTTATCTTTAACAGTCATCAGTTCTTTAAACTTGTCATTCTTTAAAATGGCCTTTACTTTCGATTCTTCCATCTTAAATTCAGCATTATTGCCTTCATCTTTTTTGAATGCCAGTATATTGAATTTTTTTAGCGATGCTAGAGCTTCTCTTGCTTCAGGCGGCACATCTTCTTTTAAGCTAAGCACACTTGCAGGGATATCTAATGAGATAAAATTTTCATTATCCTGATTATCTATATAATACTTTTGCAAAGATGGTCCGCTGGCACATCCTACCATTAGCAAAGTAAGGGCAAGAACAGCAATAATTTTAGTTAAGATATTCATGTTAAAGTCTTTTTATATTATTGTTTCTTTTTGGCTTTTTCTAAGTGTTCGCCTCCAGGGATATTCATCTCCTTAGTCAATTCGGAGATCTTATTCAAATCGATATCACCAGTAATAGATATGATTACCGCCTCAGGTTTGCGCTCTTCGCCTCCCATATGCGTACTTATACCATCAATGAACATGAATAGTTCTTTCACATGATCGGCATCTTTTCCTTCTTTAATATAGATCTTTACATTACCTTCTTTATCTTTAACTCTCATTAATTCAGATAAGTTAGCAGACTTTAAATAACTTGTTACTTTAGCCTTCATGTCGGCAGCGATCGAAGCATTCTCGGTGGCCAGTACTCTTAGGTTGTCTAAACTATTCACCAAACTTAAATACTCTTTAGCCTCTTGAGACTCTCCCGACATTTTTCCCATAAGGGTGAACATTTTTTTATTGACATTTACCACGGTAACGTCATCCATTTCCTCGAATTTATCAAATGTTGATTGGCCGAAGGTGAATAATGGTAATACCGCCAATGCCATTACTATCAATAATTTTTTAGTTTTCATTTTCCTGTTTTTATATATTGTTTTCATCTTTTTTTGTTTTAATTGTTTTCATTTATCGGATGTTATTGTCCACCGATCATTTCTATTTTGTTGTTTTAAATACTTTATTCTGTGCTTTTTCAAACTCTTGTAAACCAGCAATGGCAACATTCCCCCCTTTGTTTAGATTTTGAGAAATAAGTTGGAAAGCTTTTTGAGTTTCGATATACGCCAATTCGGCTTCTCTCCTTTCGGAATCACTTAAACCATCATCATTTCTGAATGTATAAATACTGATCGTTAATACGATGGCTGCTGCTACTGATAACCATGCCCAATTCGATCTTCTAGGTTTTAATTGGATGGTTTTAGTAAACTGCTCTTCACTGCTTTCATTAAAATAACCAAACAATGCTTTGTATTCCAATAAGTGAGTTGGTACGTTATTATTATTATTAAAATAATTCTTTAGCACTTTCTCTTCCTGTAAAGAAGTTTCTGCATTATCGTATTTTATTAACAGTTTTTCTATGTTAGACAATTCCATAATTATGTTGTTGTATAAGTTGTTCTCTAATTTTTTTTCTCGCTCGAGACAAAGTAACTCTTACCGCTGTTGGTTGTAAGTCAAGAATCTTGCCAATTTCTTCATATTCATAATTCTCTATATCCCTAAGCTGTATCACTAACTTTTGTTTTTCAGGTAATTTCTCTATCAAATCATGGACCTTGCTAACACTGTCTTTTAGTTCCAGATCCTTATCCAAGGATATATCTTTATCTTTATAGTTACTATGTACTAATTTTAGATTACCCGATCGCTTCGCTTTTAACTGATCGAGACAATAATTCTTTGTCATCGTCATTGCAAACGCTTCTATATTTTTGTACTGATCTAGTTTTTCCTTATTCTTCCAAAATTTCAAATACATTTCCTGGGTCGCATCCTCTGCTTCATCAGTCGAAACCAATAATCGCTTTGCCAGTCTAAAGACTTTATCCTTTAAAGGAAGAACCGTTTCTAAAAACTTAGTCTGTTGCATTTGGTTTGATCGATTTTGCAATAAAAGCTTTGCACTACATCTCTACGACGAGGAAGTAAGCATTTTGTTACATGATTCTTTGAGGTTGTAATTTTTTTATGATGATGCGACTGTTATAAGTAAAACAAATCATAAACCAAAAATCGTTAATTTGGCCCGATTTATTTAAAAAATATGCGGTTAATTCATATTTTTACCAATTGTATATGTGGCAAAGTTTTTGATGTTATTTAAAAAATCTAAAAATTTATGAAGAAAATTATTTTATCACTCGTTCTTTTAATAACTATGTTTAATGCAGGATGTAGTGATAATGCCGATACCGTGATCGTTGATAGTGAAATCAACGATTTTGTTTGGAAAGGGTTGAATTCCTGGTATAATTGGCAAACGAATGTTCCCAATTTATCTGATACAAAAGATGATAATCTTTCCGACTACACGGCGTTTATAAACGGTTATTCAGAACCCGAGGACCTGTTCTATGCCTTATTATATGATCATCCCAATACAGATCGATTCTCTTGGATAGTAGACGACTATATTGCTTTGAACAATTCGTTTCAGGGAATATCAGTATCATTCGGTTTGCGTTTGCAAGGAGTAACCCTTAGGGATGGAAATAGCGAAACCGATGATGATGTTATCTTATACGTGCGGTATGTAGCACCAGATTCTCCTGCCAGTATTGCTGGAATTTCAAGAGGTGACATTATAAATGCCTTAGATGGAACTATTATTAAGGATAGTAATTATAGTGAAACCGTCTCTAAATTAAATAATGATACCGTTACTTTTTCCTTCGTATCAGAAGATGCAGGTACCCTTACCCCAATAGGAGATAAAACCATTACGGCAGTTGAGTTAAGTGAAGATCCGGTACATTTTAAAAAGGTCTTCGATAACGTTAATGGTAAGAAAGTGGGTTATTTGGTGTATAACGGATTTAGATCATCTTATAACGATGAGTTAAACGAAGCCTTTGCATTTTTTCAAGCGGAAGCCATTAACGAATTGGTTCTCGATCTAAGATTAAATGGTGGTGGCTCTGTACTTACTAGTGCGTATTTAGCCAGTATGATCTATGCGAACGCCGCAACGGATGTTTTTGCCCAGCTAAATTTTAATCAGAAACATTCGAATGAAAATGACCATTATAACTTTGAAAATACCCTTAACATTTATAATGTTAGTGGTAATAAAACAGGAGATGAACCTATTAATAGATTAAATACCATAGACAGGCTATATGTTTTAACCTCGGGAAGTACTGCTTCGGCGAGTGAAATGATCATAAATGGTTTAAAGGCATTTATTCCCGTTAAAGTAATAGGAACTACTACTTACGGTAAGAACGTTGGTTCAATTACGCTTTATGATTCGCCTTCTTCAGATTTTACAAGTATAGCCTCGGCAGATAATTCACATTTATATGCGATGCAACCCATTGTTTTTCAGATCTATAATAAATTAGGGCAAAGTGATTACACACAAGGTTTCGTTCCGGATATAGAGGTAAAAGAATTTGATTATTGGAATAATATATTGCCATTTGGAGATGAAAATGAAGTAGTATTAAAGGCTGCCCTTGACGATATTAGAGGGTTTTCTGCTAAATTCCAGCCAACAGCACCTTATAAAAATATGAAGGCGTTAGAAGTTAAGCCTCTCGAAAATAAATTCGAAAAAGAAATGTATCTGCAACAAGATCATTTTCGAAAATAATAAAACTTTAGGCAGAATATAAATAACATTGAAAATCGTCTTTTGAATCCAATTAGGCGATTTTTTAATTTATTTTTGATATAACTTGCAACCAATGAGAATTGATAAATACTTATGGGCCACCCGCTATTTTAAAACACGCAGTATTGCTACGGATGCATGTAAAAAGGGTAAGATCAAGATTAATGATAAGAATGTGAAACCCTCGAAAGAGATCTTTATTGGAGAAAAGATCACCGTAAGAAAAAATCAAATTAATTATCAAGTTGAAGTATTAGACATCCCTCCTAGCCGTGTTGGTGCAAAATTGGTAGATCTTTACCGAAGGGATATAACACCAAAAGAAGCTTTTGAAAACCAGGATCTTTTAAAATATTCGAGAGATTATTACCATAAAAAAGGAGCCGGAAGGCCCACAAAAAAAGACAGAAGAGATCTGGAAGATTATACCGACGAATATGAATAAGTTCAACGCAACCTACTGGAAAACCAAATATCAAAACAATTCGACAGGTTGGGATCTGGGACAAATTTCAACACCTTTGCTTACCTATTTTGAAACCTTAAAGAATAAGGACATCAAGATCTTAATTCCGGGTGGCGGAAACGGATATGAAGCCGAATATCTATTCAATTCAGGATTTAAGAATGTATTTCTATTGGATATCGTTGCACAACCCTTGAAGAATTTTAGTCAGCGGGTACCTCAATTCCCTAAAGACCAACTTTTAAATATTGATTTTTTTGATCATAATACCAACTATGACCTTATTATAGAACAGACCTTTTTCTGTGCCTTGGATCCAAATTTAAGGGAGAGATATGCAAAAAAAATATTCGAGTTATTGAAAGATACAGGAAGACTGGTAGGCGTATTGTTTGATTTCCCGTTAACCGACGAAGGGCCACCTTTCGGTGGAAGCCTTAAGGAATATACTAAAACATTCTCAAAAGGGTTCGACATTAAGAAAATAGATCGTTGTCATAACTCGATTCCCGAGCGTCATGGCAAGGAACTATTTATTATCTTTGAAAAGAACAATTAAAAGATTTTAATTTTATAAAA
This sequence comes from uncultured Aureibaculum sp., assembly GCA_965369125.1. Classification (GTDB taxonomy): domain Bacteria; phylum Bacteroidota; class Bacteroidia; order Flavobacteriales; family Flavobacteriaceae; genus Aureibaculum. The sequence continues at coordinate 14,653 of CBDUPN010000042.1, forward strand.
TTGACAATATGGAGCGGTCTGTGATACTCACTAATACAGAAATTCAGCATAAATTAAGAAGAATTGCCTTTCAGATATATGAGAACAATACGGGTCAGAAAGAAATTGTACTCGCCGGTATTGCCTCGAATGGTTTTTTGTTGGCCAAGAAATTAAAAGCGATATTAGAGCAGATCTCACCCATAAAAGTGATCCTATGTGAAGTCATGATGGACAAAAAAAATCCATTGATTGGGGTCAAAACCTCACTCTCGAAAGACGATTATAAGAATAAATCTTTGGTACTTGTTGACGATGTTTTAAATTCTGGGACTACATTGATGTATGCCGTTAAGCATTTTCTCGATGTTCCATTAAAACAGTTTCATACGGCTGTATTGGTAAATAGAAATCATAAAAAATATCCTATTAAGGCCGATTTTAAGGGCATTTCGCTGTCGACCTCCATGCAAGAGCACATTTCCTTAGAAGTAAAGAAAAATGGCATTACCGCATATTTAAACTAATCTCTTCTGTTATTTCTTTTTGAGTTTTGTGGTCAATGTTGATCGTAAGATGGGCTGTTTCATAAAAAGGCCTACGTTCAAAAAGGTGCTTGGCAATAAATTCTTGTAGATCTTCGGTCTTCACTTTAGAAACCAATGGTCTTTTATCTTTATTTTTAACTTTAGATAAGTTTTTGTAAATAGTTTTTATAGAGGCATTTAAATATACTGAAGTAGTATACTTCTTAATATAATCTAAATTATTGCCATAACAAGGTGTCCCACCCCCAACGGCCAATACAAAATTATGTTCATTTTTTAAAAACTTTTGAAGAGCTTCTGACTCAATCTTTCTAAAATAAATTTCTCCTTTTTTCTCAAAAATTTCTGGAATGCTCAATTTTTCATTTTTTGAAATAAGGTTATCTAGATCTTCAAAAGATAGATTAAGTTTTTTGGCGAGTTTCTTTCCTATAGATGATTTGCCACTGGCCATATAACCTAATAATACTATTTTCATAAAATTGTGATTTGTAGTGTGTTAATTAAAGCACAAATATCGTAGAAAAAATATTAAAAAATAACTTGTGAAATAAATTATAGATATTATATTTGCAACCGCAATTTGATTGACCTGGTAGCTCAGTTGGTAGAGCATCTCCCTTTTAAGGAGAGGGTCCTGGG
>CBDUPN010000043.1:0-15208 GCA_965369125.1 uncultured Aureibaculum sp.
GAAAACCTGCATACCCCAGGCAGGTTCTCGCCTACTTCTGAAAATCCTCCCACGCCAAGGCGTGGCAGGTCGGATTTTCTCTCGCAACGGAATCATAGCCAGAAACGTTGTGTGTAATTACCACTCAAACCAAAAAGTATACAACATTTGAAAATCCGTATAAGGAATTAAGACTACTTCTACTCGACCTTTGTCTTATAATTTTAATCTTTAAAAATATGGACACAATGAATACAAATCAATTTGGCAAAAAAGGTTGGACACCAGTCAGTATTGGAAATTTAAGTGGCAAAACATTTGTCATTACGGGTACTACAAGCGGAACAGGTTTTGAAGCTACAAAAATATTACTTTCAAAAGGTGCAAAAGTTGTAATGCTGAATAGAAACCCAAAGAAAGTAGAAGACACTATAAAAAATTTAAAGCAAGAACTTGGAAATCATATAGACGTTGTAGCTATAAAAATGGATTTGGCTGTACAAGATTCAGTAAAAAAAGCAGCTGAAGAAGTTGTTAAAACAATTCCGAAAATTGATGCATTAATTTGCAATGCTGCGATTGCCCAAGTACCTAAACAGACGCTAACAACAGACGGTTGGGAAAGTCAACTGGGAACAAATTACTACGGAAATTTTACGCTTCAAGCATTATTGTTCCCACTTATTAAAAAATCTAAAGGACGAATTGTAACTGTAGGAAGTTTGGGATATGATATGGGAATTAAAACCATCAAATTTGACGATTTGAATTGGGATAAAGATTACACACCTAATAACGCATATAGTCAAAGCAAATTAGCTCAAATTATGTCTATCTATGAACTACAAGATAGATTGAAAGAAACAGGTAAATCAGATGTTAAAGCATATGCTTGTCATCCTGGTTCTTCAAGAACCAACTTAATAAATTCAAGTGGTAGTTTTATGATGAAATTCATCTTTAATCTAATGAAATTGTCGCCATTAACACAATCGGCTGAAAAAGGTGCTTATCCGCAATTGATGTGTGCTACAGAACCTAATTTAGACCAAAGTAGTTTTTATGGTCCAACAGGAAGAAATAATTGGACTGGTCCAGTTGGAGCACATAAATTAGAATCACACGCAAAAGATAAGGTCGCATCAAATAAATTATGGGAACTTTCGGAAAAAGAAACAGGTATAAAATGGAATATATAAATTTGTACAATGGAGCACTTTAAAACATTATCGACTTATCTAGATTATTTAGAACTACCGAGACCTGAACATCCAATGTTGAGTGTTTTCAACTCAAAAGGAGATGGTTATTTACCTTGTCCAAAAGAAAGTTCGCCACCAATTACAAACGATTGCTATTCCATTAGCTTAAAGAAATTTGTAAAAGGCGACTTAAACTACGGACGAACAAAATATGATTTTACCAATGGAGCTTTAATTTTCATTGCACCAAGGCAAATTCTACAATGGGATAGTAGCGTGGTTTTTGAGCGAAAAGGCTTTTCAATAAACTTCCACGAAGATTTTTTGAAAGGAACAGATTTAGCACAACAAATAAAAAAATATGGTTTCTTTTCCTATTCAGTAAATGAAGCATTACATCTTTCGCCAAAAGAAGAAAAGCAAATAGAAAGCATTGTAGAAAATATTGAAATTGAATACCAAAATAACCAAGATGAGTTCAGTAAAGAAATTATTATTTCTCAGTTAGATACACTATTGAAATATGCCAATCGTTTTTATGAAAGACAGTTTTTGAATAGGAAGGAACTATCAAATGACTTGTTGGAACAATTTAATTTTCGATTATCCGAATATTTCGAATTAGGACAGCTACAAGAAAAAGGTATTCCGAGTATCGAAGAAATAGCAAATAAAATGTCGGTATCTCAACGTTACTTGAGTGATACACTCAAAAAAGAAACAGGCAAAACGACTACCGAACATTTGCACTTACGATTAATAGACGAAGCAAAGAATGTTTTATTAAAACCAAATAAAAGTATTTCGGAAGTAGCGTATGAATTGGGATTTGAATATCCACAATATTTTTCCCGCTTATTTAAAAAGAAAGAAGGCATTAGTCCCACAGAATACAGAGAAAAATATAAAATGAATTAATAATATGGATATATTAAAAACAGCAACAGATTGGGCAAAAGCCGAACTATTTTCAACCCCATTTTTCATTCTTTTCGGACTCGTCTTTATGGCGGCAAGTTTAGGTTTTTGGCAGTTAGGAAAAACGGAAATGGCGCGAGCTTACATAATTCCTACTTTGGTAGCAGGTGTTCTTCTGTTAACCATTGGACTTGGATTGTTTTTTACCAATAAATCAAGGATTACACAATTTGAAACTGCTTACAATAAGGATGCTTCTGTATTCGTAGAATCGGAAATCACTCGTGCCGAAGCAACTCTGAAAGAATATAATACAATCGTTTTTAAGGCTATTCCAATTATAATCATTTTAGCAGCTTTGTCAATTATTTTTATTAATACACCAACTTGGCGTGCAATTAGTATCACAACGATTGCTATGCTAATAGTTATCTTATTAGTAGATGGAACTGCCTATGCAAGAATTGACACCTACCATAAAGAGTTGAAATTGGTGGATATAGAAAATGAAATCAAAAAATAACTCCACGCAACATCGTTTATAAAAAATGGGGGTTTAAGTGCTTAAACGAAAATGAATTTTATAAATTTAATGTCAGTAATAATCCGAAAAGTCTTTGAGTAAAATCCACTACTTTTCTTATAAAAGACCGTTGTGTTTCATTATCACAAACCGCTAACTAATGATAAAATTCTTTAGAGGGCCGAACGAAAAGCAAAGGTCTGGTAGACCTTTGATAGTGAGGAGCCAGGCGATGTGCAGGTCAAAAAAATATAAAATATGATCAAGTTCTTCAGACGTATTAGACAACAATTATTGACTGAAAACAAGTTCGGCAAATATCTGATTTACGCAATTGGAGAGATCGCTTTAGTAATGATTGGGATTTTGTTGGCTCTTCAATTTAACAATTGGAATCAAAATAACAATAATAAAAAGGCTGAAACATACTATCTCAATCAAATGAAAATTGACCTTATTGCGGATAGTCTTTTTCTTTCAAACACAACATTAAACCTTAATAAAAGACTACCTGTTCTTGAAAACTTTCTTAGAGAGCTTCACAAAGAGAACAACAAAGAAAGTTTCAATGACGCCATTAAACAATATATAGATATTATTTTGGAACCTTTGTTTTTTGTCAGTAATAATGCCACATACAACGAAATGGAATCAAGCGCTAAACTTGGAATTATTAATGATGCAGAACTAAGAAAAAAAATAGTTGCATTAAACAATCACTTAGAAATTACTAAAAATATATTCTCAGTGAACTATGAATTTATGCAACCTGTAGATGCTGAATTGATTTACGGAAAAGGATTAGCTAAGTATCAAAAAAATCAAAAGGCTCTGTTCACATCTTATCTTTCTGATGAAGAATTATACAAGCTAAAAGAAATTAAGTTTGAATTGGAAAGTAATATTGCAAATTGGAATTGGACTATTATAGACATTAAACCAGTAGTTGAACTTCAGCTCTCTGAAATAAGAGATGTAATAGACCAAATAAACAAACATTTAGAGAAGAAAGAGCAGGTGTTTTAGCCGATTCAATCTTTTTGATGTAGAACAGAATAACGAAAGGCTAACAACGTGTATAATCAACCTGCCTGCGGCAGGTAGGCGCAACACACGAGCGAAGCGAACTGGCGAAGCCAACTATTAAAACTAGAAGATTTTTGTTCGACATTTTAAAAAAAATGGCGATAACAAAAACGAACTAGTGAAAATAATCAGCGAAGCTAAACCATACACCAAACGCTGTGTGCAATTAAACAAACCCACAAAATGAAGAGAATACTATTAGTATTTACATTGATTTTAGTTTCATCATTCTCATTTAGTCAAATTATTGATTCAACTAAGGTTACTAAAATTCAATATCAATCTGAAAAAACAGAAAAAAGAATTGTAAAAGTAACTAAAGAACAAATTGAAGCAAATAAACTTTATGAAAAAGGATATGCTCTTATCAATAAGAACCAATACAAAGAAGCAACTATTTTTTTCTTACAGGCAATTGAAAAAGATTCAACAGGGAATTGTATAACTGGTAAAAATGGAATGGCTCATAGTGAATTAGGATACTGCTATACTAGACTAGGTGATCTTGATAATGCGATTAAATATCTAAACAAATCTATTAAGCTTAATAAAAGCATTCCCGAACCTTACCTTAGTCTAGCCGTTATTTATAGCTCTCAAAAAAAATATCAAGATGCGATCGATATTTTAAATCAATCAATTGAAAATGTACCAAAAAATGCAATGAGCTATGTTCAAAGAGGTTTTATTTATGACTATCTAAATAAAGATGAGCTTGCCTTAAATGATTACAATAGAAGTTTAGAACTTTTTGAAAAACAAGGGCAATTGACAAACTCAAAACCTTTGATTGATTCAATAAAGGAAAAAATAAAAGAAATAGAAAATAAATAAAAAACTGCACACAGCAACGTTTATAGTTCATTGCTTCTGAAATTCTATTCGGAATTTCCTCGCTGCTGAACAATAGCTTGGCTATTTTAGCTAACTTTGTGTAAAGCAACAAACCATACACAAAACCGGTTAGCCTTCATTATCAGAAACCACTAAACAATGATAAAATTCTTTAGAGGGCTGAACGGAAAGCAAAGGTCTGGTAGACCTTTGATAGTGAGGAGCCAGGCGATGTGCAGGCCAAAAAAAACATAAAATATGATCAAGTTCTTTAGACGTATTAGACAACAATTATTGACTGAAAACAAACCTGCCTTGCCGGCAGGCAGGTTCAGCAAATATTTGCTTTATGCCATTGGCGAAATTATACTTGTCGTATTTGGAATTTTGATTGCACTTCAAATAAACACTTGGAACCAAAATACATTGGATTCCAAAGAAGAAAAGCAACTTCTTGAGGCAATACAAATCAAAATGGAATATAATAAGTTTCAATCTGAAACTGGTTACAATCGATATAATGCGGTTTTAAACGCTTCAACACAGCTGATAAAAATAAGCACAAATCAGATAACCTCATTAAGCCAAGAAGAGGTGGATTATTATTTGCATATCTTATCAAAAAGATTTTTAGTCGGTAATTCTAATAAAACGTCTATTTACGACGAGATGATAGGATCAGGTCAACTAAACCTATTAAAATCTAAAGAACTTAGAAGTGAGCTTACCTCTTTAAAAGCAAATTTGGAGCTACTTGCCTCGTATGAAGATTTACAAACAAGTTTTGTAGATAATCATCTAAATCCCTTTTTAAATAAACATGTGGATCGCCTTTCAATAACTGTGAATGGTTTTGAAAAAGATACTGCTATCTATGATAAAATTTTAGCAGAATCCTATTCAACCATAAAAATATTGAATCGTAAAACTACAGATTCTAATTTATTAAAAGACCTTGTATTTATTAACTTACTCACGGAATTAATTTATCATACAAAAGTTCTTTTGCCAGTCTATAGTAGGATTGATGAAAATATTTCAACTATTGAATCTTTAACATCAAACTCTGGTCCAAAATAAATTCAATAACTGAATGAAAAAACAAATAACGAAAGCCTGCCTACCGCAGGCAGGCACAACAACGTGTATAATCCATTGCTCTAGTTGGTTAACACAAAGATTATTTCCTACCTTTATTTCGCAATGATTCCTACTTTGAAAATCCTCCCACGCCAAGGCGTGGCAGGTCGGATTTTCGCCGCAACGGAATCATACGCAAACACGTTAGAGCCAATAAAAACCAACAGATGAAAACAAAAATTACAATCTTATTGTCAATATTAATTCTGATTTGGTCTTGTAAGCCATCAATTGAAGAAACTGTAGATCTAAATGTTCAAAATTGGATTAATGGTTCTGAAAACTGTGAAGATAATGTTGACCCACCTATTCAGATAGTTAAGTACAATAGTAATACTTGGATTTTACGTCAAAACAAATGTACAAATTATGAAGCCCCTTTTATGTTTTTGTTTTTTGGTGAGGACAAAGCTTTATTAATGGATACTGGAGCTACAGAAGAACATGACATCTTCCCTCTTTATAATATAGTAAAACAAATTATTGAAGAGTGGACAGAAAAAAATAGAGCGGTTGAATTAATTGTAGCCCATACGCATAAGCATGGAGATCACTATGCTGGTGACGGACAATTCAAAGGAAAACCGAACACTACCGTAATCGGTCTTGAAGTCGAAGATATACAGAATTATTTTAAGATTACGAATTGGCCTGAAGAAATAGTAGGTTATGATTTAGGAAATCGATTAATGAAAATAATACCGATACCTGGACATCAAGCTTCTTCCATAGCTGTGTATGACACATCTACGAAAATTCTCTTGACAGGAGATACATTTTATCCTGGCAGACTTTATGTAAAAGATTGGAATGCTTTTAAAATGAGTATTGAACGACTTGTGAAATTCACCGACAATAATGAGATTTCAACTATACTTGGAAACCACATTGAAATGACTCAAACACCTGGAGTTGATTACCCAATGGAAACTATTTACCAGCCGAAAGAACACCAACTTCCGTTAAGTGTGCTAACATTAAAAGAACTTTCAAGTGCTCTAACAAAATTGGGAGATACACCAACAAAAGAAGTTCATGATAGCTTTATAATATATCCAGTCGATTAAAAAATACTGGCTCTAACACCGTGTATAATTAACCTACCTCTCGGCAGGCAGGTTGCTTTGGTCGTTGTTTATTTGGAAAATTCCTTCGGAATTTTCTCGCGTTCGTTTTTGTTTACTAAATTAGTTGCTTAAACACCTGCCTCCCATGCCTACAGCAGGTAAAGCGGCATGCAGGCGCAACACACGAGCGAAGCGAACTGGCAAAGCAAAGCATACACAAAAACGTTGTGCTTTATTATGTCAAGCCAATTTATAAACTAGAGTATTTTGGAAAACAAAAAACACATTTTCGTCACTGGTATCACAGGAAACCAAGGTAGCGCAGTTACAAGGCATCTTCTTAAAAGTGGTCATGAAGTAATTGGCCTAACAAGAGATGCAAATTCAGAAAAAGCCCAACAATTAAAAAGCCAAGGAGTTAGTATTGTTGAAGGTAACCTTAATGATTCTGTACCGTTTCTGTCAGAAATAAAAAAATCGGATGCGATCTTTTTCGTCCAAGCTTTGCAAGGTAAAAACAGCGAAATACAACAAGGCAAACAGTTTTTAGATGAGATCACATCAATTGGTATTAATCATTTAGTTTATGCTTCTGTGCTGGGAGCAGATTTAAATACCGGAATACCTCATTTTGATAGCAAATATGAAATAGAGGAGCACATAAAATCATCAAATGTTAATTATACCATTTTACGTCCAGCATCTTTTTATGAAAATTACCTATTACCGCAAGTTGCCAAGGGAATTAAAAAAGGAAAATATGTGTCGCCACTGAACAAAACCTGTAATCAACAAATGATTGGTGTAGATGATATCGGAAAGATTGCAGCACAAGTTATTTCAAATCCTAAAGAATATTCAGGTAAAACCTTATCAATTGCCACAGACGAATATCAAATTGGTGATTTACCACAGTTGTTTTCCGAGTCTATGAACAAGTCCGTAAAGTATAAAAAACTTCCTGGTTTTATTGTTAGATTAGCTATGGGAAAAGACCTATATAAAATGTTTAAGTACATGAATCAGAATGATTTTAGTGTGGTAAAAAATGTTCAAGACCTAAGAGAGGAGTTTAGTATTGATGGTAATTTTAAAAATTGGGTTCATCAAAATTTTGCGCCGAAAAGTCAATGAAAAATAACAAAAGGCTAACACCTCCCTATTTGCTATCTTAGTACCAAACGCAACGAAACCATACACGAACACATTAGCCATCAATAACCTAAATTTTCAATTCAAAATTGATATTAAAATTTTACGTCATGAAGATATTACTTAAGCTACGTTTCCAAAACCTTTCTCTGTTATTCTTATTGGTAGCAGGTATGACATTGGCTTTCGCCCAAGATCGTGAACTCAATCCCACACCATCCTTGCTACTTGGTCAAGGCGATCAACTCCCGCGAGTAAAAGCAGAACTTGCAGCGGGTAATCCTCATTTTGTTGCAGCCTTGAAAGACATCGTCGAAGGTGCAAATGCCGCGCTTAAGCAGCCCGTTGCCAACGTAGTTGATGAAGGAGCTATACCGCCAAGCGGCGACCCGCACGACTATTACAGTTATAGCCCTTATTGGTGGCCGAATCCTGAGGACCCTGATGGTCCCTACATTTGGCGTGATGGAGAAGTAAATCCTGATCGTAAGACTTCAGACATTTCTCGGATTGAAGCCATGGTTGATAGAGTCACCTCGCTAGTACCCGCTTGGTATTTTACCGGCGACGAGCGCTATGCTGAAAGCGCTGTTGAGCAACTTCGTGCTTGGTACCTCGATCATGCAACAAAGATGAATCCCAATGTAAAGTTCGGTCAGAAACGTCGTGGTCATAATTATAATAGCCCATCTGGTGTCTTAGAGGCCTGGCGAATGCGCTGGGTGATCGATTGCGCGATTCTACTTGAATCCTATCCAGGGTGGACAGAAGAAGATGCAACCAAATTGCGCACTTGGTTTAGCCAATTCGCAACCTGGATGGTGGAAAGCCCTACAGGTATCGAAGAGTCCATGCAACCGAATAACCATGGTACTTGGTATAACGCCCAACTCATTCTTTATGCGCTCTATGGTGAAAATTTCGATTTAGCGCGCAAACAACTTGATGTAATGCCTTTACGCATATTTTCCCAAGTCTTCATAGATGGACGCCAACCGCAAGAGCTCATACGCACTCGGTCATTAAGCTATAGCATTTTCAATGCCAGAGCTCTAATTACTGTGGCCCGTCTTGGTCGCCATCTCGACTACGACCTCTTTGCCTATCGCAGTCTAGAGGGCCGGAGTATAAAACTGGCGGTAGACTATATGACTCCATTTATAATGGGCGAGAAAAAATGGCCTATTGTGCAACTAAGGCCACACAGTAATGGAACGGCCGCACAACTATATTGGAGTGCCGCAATAGGTTTTCGAGATCAGGAATATGCCGATGTTCTTCGCAAACTGCCAGAATCTCCTCTTCCATCGCCCATTGTACAATTACTCGATCCACTTCCGGAAGGCTGGTAAATCCTGCTTGTCTTTCAAATCCTGGACTAGTTCATTTTCACACAAGTACAGATGACGAAATACCATAAACATAAAATGTGAATTGGAAAAATGAGGTTGACTAGCCTGTAGATAAATTGGCAAATAAAACTAGCAAGAAAATTAAGTGGGCAACGACGTGTTTAATTAAACACTCGGTGTATTCTTACTCTAAATATCCATCGGATTTTCTTAAGGTTCGATTTCCTTTTGCTATTTTAGTTGCACGAGACTCCTGCCTACCGCTGGCAGGCGCAACACACGAGCGAAGCGAACTGACGAAACAAATCATACACAAACACGTTAGCGGTAATATAAAAGACAAGATATGAATCAAAAAGTAAATTGGTTCTTTGAAAAGGACACAAAATGGCAGAAAGAATATCAGAAATTAAGAGCAATTATACTTGACTGTGGACTTACCGAGGAATTGAAATGGGGATGTCCCTGTTACACTTTCAAAACGAACAACATTGTTTTAATCCATGGATTTAAAGAGTACTGTGCTCTACTGTTTCACAAAGGAGTATTGCTTAATGATTCAAACAACATATTAATTCAACAAACAGAAAATGTTCAGTCCGCCAGACAGATTCGATTTTCCAATCTTGATGAAATCAACGAATTAAAGCAGACGATCAAAGCATACGTCTATGAAGCTATTGAAGTAGAAAAGGCAGGATTGGAAGTTAAGATGAAAAAGACCTCTGAATTTGAAATGACAGAAGAACTGGTGCAAGCTTTTGAAAATAATCCTGAATTAGAAACTGCATTTTACGATTTGACACCTGGAAGACAAAGAGGATATTTACTCTACTTCTCACAAGCAAAACAATCAAAAACTCGTGAAGAAAGAATAAAGAAATTAATGCCAAAGATCTTTGAAGGAAAAGGACATAATGAAAGATAAATTAAACTACATGGGGAATTAGTAAATCTCTTAAACAATGACGGCACTAGAATTCATTGATACTTTAGAAATTATTGGCCTGAAATATCCGAATGGAATCCCCAAACGTGAAATATTTTCTTTAGCCAAAGAGTTTCAGTATTCGCCTGTAAAAGAGGTTGTTAAGTTGCTTTGTGATGAAAATCAAGATCATCGTCTTGCGGCCGTTTCAATTTTGGATTGGAAAGCACGAAATAAGAAAACAACAACAGAAGAGAAGAGTGAAATTTACAAAGCCTACATAGAAAATCATAAATATATTGATGACTGGGGAATGGTAGATAGAGCTGCACCTTATGTTGTTGGTGGATATCTGTACGACAAAGACAGAAACCCTTTATATGAATTGGCAAAATCTACTAATCCAATGGAACGTAGAAGTTCTATTGTAAGTACTTATTATTTCATTAGAAAAAATGAAATTGATGATACATTCAAGCTTGCGGAATTGCTAGTAAATGACACCGAACATTTCGTGCAAACTGCTGTAGGCAGCTGGATTCGAGAAGCAGGAAAAAGAGATGAAGACAGATTGAAAGCCTTTTTGAATAAGTATGCCGCAACTATGCCGAGAGTTACTTTAAGATTTGCAATTGAAAAATTTGACTCTCAGTTGAGTAAACACTATTTAAGTATGGCCAAAAAAAATAATAAATAAAAACTATTAATTCAATCTATATATTATGAGTTTGTTCTTCAATAAAGAAAAGAAAAAAATAACTGGTTTAACTCTCGCAATTATTCTCTTTGCTCTTCTTGCAATCGGTTGGTTCTTTAAATAATGTTCTGACTTATCACTAACTAAAGCCATCAACGTGTATAATTAATCCGCCAGAGGCGGACAGGTTGCTTCGTTCTGGTCTACTCGGAATTTCCTTCGGAAATTCCTCTGGCTTGTGAATGTTTGCTAAATTAGTTGCTCAAACACCTGCCTCCCATGCCTACGACGGGTAAAGCGGTAGGCAGGCGCAACGAAATCATACACAAACACGTTGGCAAAAATGCGCAACATAAAATATTGGATATGAAAAACCTATTTGTATTGATAATGATGGCTCTAATTTTCTCAGGTTGTGACCCCGTATCAGATATGGAAGCTGATATTGAAAATTTAACATCTCAAACGCTAACTATTCAATTTATCTCGTCAGATGAAAGTATAAGCAAAACCTTGCAAATACTTCCTAATGGAATTGAACTCTTTCAGGAAGGTTTTGATATTGGTAGCACTTTTCTTGAGCCCTCTCTTGTAGATTATGACTCTGTGGTTGTTAAAAATCAAGCTGAACAGATTCTTAAAGTGTACAATGAAAATGACACCGGGAAAAATATTTATAACATAGATGACTATTGGATAGCAAGTGAACCATCAAAAAGATTTTTTAAATACAAATATCAAATTGAGAGCGAGGATATTGAATAAGCACTTTTGCCAATAATGGCTATAAGTAATTGCTTGCCTGCCTGTCGGCGGACAGGTTCTCGCCTATTTAGGAAACGCCGCAGGTATTTCCAACTTAGAGTGAACTTGTAAATTAATCGTAAATCCAAGCAAATACTCATATCCTAGACCGCTATAGAGCATTAAAAAACATCCTTAAATGTTCAAATGGATAGTATTACTATTTGAATGATCTTTCGCTTTCAGAATATTCAAGTAAATCTCCTGGTTGACAATCTAAGGCAGAACAAATTGCTTCTAAGGTCGAAAAACGAATTGCTTTTCCTTTGCTTTGTTTTAATATCGACAAGTTTACTGTTGAAATACCAACTCTTTCTGAAAGTTCTTTTAATTGAATTTTCCTTTTAGCAAGCATGACGTCTAAATTTACTATTATTGGCATTTTTCTAAATTCAGATTATTAGGGATTCTTCTATATTTTGGACTAATTGATCATAATTTTGCTCATTTTTCCCCCACGAATAAATTTGTGAAATGGTTGCAGAACAAAAATTCATTATAGTTTTCCCATCATCCTCTTGAAAATCAATATAAATATTTTCTCCCCATGATTTAAAACTCATAGGCGAAATTGCAAAAACTTCAAACTTATCTTCGTTGACTGATTGTATTTTAAACTTTGAATTTTCTAAAACTTCAATAACTTTTTTAAACATCAAATCTTTAGGAATATCAAATTCAATCTTCGTTCGATATTTCGTAGAGAAAAAATTATACTTACTAGTAAAATAAGGTTTGAACCATGCTATTTTTCTAACTATTAAATTGAAAATAAAAAAAGAAAATAAACATATGGCCAATATTAGACCAATTGAATTAATTCCATTATTATATGACCTTGCAAAAAAGGAAAACAAAAAAGAGAATACTAAAATAGCTAAGACAACTAAAACATGTTTGATGTATTTCATAAATTGAATGTAATATTATTTAAAGTACAAATATATTACTTTATTAACTAATAACATATATTTATTAATGTTTATCATTAATTTAATAATGTAAAACATTCAAAAACGCTCTCTAATATTGTATATTAGTCATGCTTGTTTTTAGTACTTCAATTAAAACTTATTATATTTAATATCTGATTTGACAGGCTGAAAATCCTCCCACGCAGAGCGTGGCGGGACGGATTTAAGATGCACAAATCATATACAGATACGTTGTGTATCATGTTGAATAGTAAAAATCTTATGGTATGAAAAATATAATATCGCTATTACTATTTTATTTAATCGCAAATATTTCCTTTTCTCAATCTGATGGTCCTTGCTCAAGGGGTTCTTTTGGGATTATAAAACCTTTTATTGGCGAATGGAAAGAATATACGGTTACGGAAAAAGAGGAAATATATATTGGCAACCTTGAATCGACAATAGAATTAGATGGATGTGTTATTTCTCAAAGATTTATAAGTAAAGACTCCCTTTTTTCATATTTATCTTTCGGGTATATAGACCCTTCATCAAATATCTGGCAAGAAACTTACGTATTTAATAATGGAGGTATTTCGAAATATCAATGGCAGATTGACGGAACAGATATCCTTCAAAGACGTATTGGAGGGACAAGAAAACTTGCATATATGCACCAGTTAAGGTTGACTGATATAACTAAAAATCAATATGATGTGATTGAAGAACATTCATATGACGGAGGCAAAACTTGGAAAACTATTGAATTAACACGAATTAAACGAATACAGAAATAGGGGTTAATCCAAACTATTTATTTGATCATTATTTCTCTCAAAAATAAATCACGATACACATAAACGGCTACAATTCATTGCTTCATTCTACTTCAATAAAATTTATTACTTTTAATCGGCTGATTCCACTTGCGGAACAATACTCCACGCAGAGCGTGGTGGGACGAATTTTAAGCCGCACAAGTCAAATACAGATACGTTATAAACTATGCCCAACCAGTACGCTTTTGGAGCAATAAATTTTGAATTTTAATATGAAAACAGAAAATGTAGTCCAGCTCAGAGATGAATCTATTTATCCAGACAAAAGTGTCCTAATGGCCGTATTGGGAGAGTCTTTAAAGGCATACGAAGAATTGCTTAGTCTCTTCAAAAAAAATAATCTTGATTATGAATGGCGTTATTACAAAGATGGGAAAGCATGGCTTTGTAAAGTTCAAAAAAAGAAAAAGACTATTGTATGGATGTCAGTTTGGAAAGGGTTTGTTCAAGCTGCAATTTATTTACCGTTAAGATTACAAGATGAAATTCTTGATTTAAACATTAATGATCACCTGAAAACAAAGATCTCAGAAACTAAAAATGTAGGAAAATCTAAACCATGCATATTTGAAATACGCGATAAGAGTTTACTTTCCGATTTTGAAAAAGTAATGTTATTTAAAATAAAAAGTAAATGACAAAATTGTCATACACCAAAGTATATAACAACGTGTATAGCACATGCCTTTGAATACACTAAATTTTATCTATCTTTAATTTGTATAAATTTTGTGTAACGCACTCTGTTGAAAAAACGGCACGTGCCATACACAAAACGTTGGCATACATTTGAAAACATATAACACCAATTAAATATAAGCTCTTCAATTAAATTATTTTAATCTTGTAATAAAATTTAATAATGCCTACTTATTCATTTAATCACATAGCACTTTCTGTAAAAGATGTCAACGAATCTGTTGAATTTTATCAAAAGGTACTTCAACTTGAAGAAATTAAGAATACTGCTTCTGAATCGAAAACAAGATGGTTGTCATTTAATGAAGGAAAACAACTTCACCTTATTCCACGTCCAAATTTTGAAATAAAAATTAATAAGGCTGTGCATTTCGCTTTATCTACATCTGATTTAGATTCCTTAATAACCAATCTAAATGAACTACAAATTGATTTTTCTGATTGGCTTGATATACCGAACAAAGTTTACATACGAAAAGATGGGATTAAACAGATTTACTTTCAAGACCCAAATGGATATTGGATTGAAATAAATGATGATGTCTAATAAAAAACGTATCCCAACAACGTGTGCAGTTCATTGCTCTGAAATTCCTTTCGGAATTTCCTCGCTGCTGAACAATGGGTTTCTTTCTTTTTGCTAACTTAGTGCTTAAGGCAACGAAACCATACTCAAAAACGCTAGGTGTAGGTTATGAAAACATTAATATTTATATTTCGGATAATTGTAATTATCATCTTAATTGTTTTTCAGCAAGTATTTATTATTGGAATAGGTCTCTTGGTTTATACTAAAAGTTCAGAAATTGTTGGAATAGTAATTTGGTTTTTATGTTTACCAATGTTATACATAAATCATCAAACTTATAAGTATATAATGAAACATGGGTTTATTAACTTCATTACAATAAATGCGGACACCTCTGAAATTGATGTTCCTAAAGGAAAACGGTGGTATGATAAAGACAAACATTAACCAACACCTAACACCGTGTATAATTAACCTGCCTGTCGGCAGACAGGTTCTCGCCTACCTCTGAAAATCCTCCCGCGCCAAGGCGTGGCGGGACG
>CBDUPN010000044.1:0-14984 GCA_965369125.1 uncultured Aureibaculum sp.
TTCTTTTTAGGAAGAAATTATTCCGCTCAGGAAGCTTTTGAAATGGGAATGGTAAATGCCGTAATTCCTCATGACCAATTGGAAGAAACAGCCTTTCAATGGGCTCAAGAAATATTAGAAAAATCGCCTACTTCTATTAAAATGTTGAAGTTTGCTATGAACTTAACTGATGACGGCATGGTAGGGCAACAGGTTTTTGCAGGAGAAGCGACCAGGCTGGCCTATATGACGGACGAAGCCAAAGAAGGTAGAAATGCTTTTTTAGAGAAAAGAAAACCGAATTTTGAAAAGAAATGGATTCCTTAACCTTTCTATAAATTGTCAATAATTAAAAAATGAAAATAATCTGCATTGGCAGGAATTATGCCAAACATATAGAAGAATTAGCCAACGAAAAACCTGAAAATCCGGTTGTCTTTTTAAAACCCGATTCGGCTATACTGCCTAAAAACATGCCTTTTTTTATACCTGATTTTTCTGACGATATACATTATGAGGTCGAGGTGTTGGTGAAGATCAATAAGGTAGGTAAACATATTGATGCCAAATTTGCTCCTAAATATTATAGTGAAATTGGTTTAGGGATTGATTTTACCGCCCGTGATGTTCAGGCGCAATGTAAGGAGAAGGGATTACCCTGGGAAAAGGCGAAAGCTTTTGATGGTAGCGCTGTGGTGGGTAAATTTTATCCAAAAGAACAATTTGAACTTGATAATTTGCAGTTTCAATTGCTTAAAAATGACGTTGTTGTGCAAGATGGTAATACCAATGCCATGCTTTGGAAAATTAATGAACTGATAGCCTATGTTTCTCAGTTCTTTACCCTTAAGAAAGGTGATCTTATTTTTACTGGCACGCCGTCCGGTGTAGGCCCAGTAGCCGAAAACGATATCTTAGTAGGCAGGATAGATGGCAACGACGCCTTTAGTGTAAAAATAAAGTAGTAAGTACTTTTTACATGATCATTTACTGTATAGCTTTTTACCGGCTTCATAATACTTGTCGCCTTCCGTCCAGAATGGTGTTACCGGATCATTCGCGATCAGCCTGCAAGCCAGCACATACGACTTAAAGAATTTCACCAAATAATCGTAATCCAGAGTATCAGGATTATCGGTTACCTGATGGTAATACTTATAGATCTCATCATCGAACGATGTAAATCCTAAACCAAATGATGGTGCCGGAATTCCTTTCGCTGCAAATTGTACATTATCAGACCTGTCGAATAAACCTTGTTCAGGTGCAGGATCATCAATGGCTTCTAATCCGAATGCTGCAGAGGCATCGATCATATGTTTCCCAACGGTTGTTCTATGTAAACCAATAATGGTGGTCTTTGTGGTATCATTATAACCGCCATTATCACTGTTAAAACAGTAAACCATTTTATCTAACGGAATTACAGGATGTTCAACATACCATTGGCTTCCTAATAATCCTTTTTCTTCTCCTGTGAATAAAATAAATAATGCCGATCTTTTGGTTGGGTATTTGCCAAAATTTTCGGCAGCACTTAATACGGTAACGGTTCCTACAGCATTATCGCGGGCTCCATTATAAATCGAATCGTTTTCTGCATTAGGCTTGCCAACGCCATTATGGTCATAGTGTGCGGAATAGATAACATATTGGTCTTTTAATTCAGGGTCGCTTCCTTCAAGCATTCCAACAACATTTCTCGACACTATTTTTTTAATTTCAATACCCGATATTTTAAAGTTGGCTTGAATGGATGTTGAATATAATAATTGATTTGCAATACTGCCATCACTGTCTTGTAACCATAAATGGATATCACGTTCTTTATTTGGATTTTCGAGTACAGTGCGTTCACCTGAAAAATATTGAGAGATTGTGCTCCAATAGCTATTATTCACACTGCTTAGTTCGATCAGCCCTACGGCCCCATGTTCTTTTACCAATTTGCGTTTTTCACTACCCAACCTGAATGCTGATCTGGGATCGCTGTTTTGAGAATTACCAGCTTTAACTATTACTAATTTTCCTTTTACATCCTTGTCCTTATAATCATCAGCTTCTCCATAATTCAGATAAATAGCTTCGCCATCGAAATCAAAATTATAAACACGTAAGCCTAACAATTTATTAGACTGTATACTATTTAATTGTATTGAGATGTTCTTTGGTGAACGCACCTTCTCTAATTGTACGTATTGATAATAGCTGTTATTTTCTCCGGCAGGTTTCACATTATAACCTCGTAAGGCATTGGCCAGGTAAGCTGCTGCAATGTCAATTTCGGGAGTACCTGTTTCTCGGCCTCTCAATTCATCAGATGCCAAAAAGTAAATTTGACTCTTAATATCATTTTTAGAAACCGTTGCATTTACTTTTTCTATTTCGGTTTGGGCATTGCTTATCAATGCAATTGAAAGAAAGCTTACAATTGTTAAGAATATTTTCATTTTATATATTGAGGATACTTAATATTTTTTTTGTTTAATTATGGGCAAGCAATTGATGTGGTAACTAGATTTCCAGTATTATCTACAGTTACTCTATAACAACTACCATTCGGTGATGTTAGAATAATACCACTGTTTATATCTTCAATATAAACGTCACCACCTGCCACTTGCATTTTAGAGTTCGCAGTTGCGGTGCCAATGCCAATATTTCCGTTTGCTAATATTCTTAGTCTTTCAGTGCTATTTGTACCAAACTTCATGTCAAAATTATCATATTGATAAATATAAGCTTCATTAGCACCCGATGCACTTGAAGTATTGTTTATACCTATGGCAAAATTGTTAAAATCCGGTCCGTTTCCAGTAAACAGCATACCAGAACTTCCTGTAGCGTCATCGTTAACAAGGCGTAAATTGGTCGTAGAACCACCACTATTGGCTCTAATTTGAAAGCGGACTGTTGGGTCAACATTGGTTGGGCCTGTGCCCACTCCTACATTTCCCACACCATAATGAATACCATTGGTTGTTTTTTTGAAAAAACCATTTTTGGCATATAATGCATAAGGCACGCTCAATAACTGGCTGGTACCCATCGCAACATAGCTAGTTCCTCCTGCAGGATCAATTGCCACTTCTACAAAATAAGGCCCTGCACTCCAATCGATATTTGCAAATACACCTGAGACTACCGTTCCGGTTCCAATGGCCAGGTTTATCAAGCCAAAAGCATTCGTAGTAGGCGAAAATGTCTCCCGATAGGCGATGGTTCCTGTCGCTGTTGTTTGATGCAAAGTAATTCTTACACCTACTGTCTGGTTAGCCAAGACAGCACCACCACCATCTCTTACAACAGCCTGATAATTAAAGGATTCAGGGCTTTGGGCGAAGCCTGTTAATGTAATAATTAGGGCAAATATCGTATGGTAAATAATTTTTTTCATTGCTTAGTTTTTTATGATTCTATAAGTTTTTAATAATTGATTATTTTCATTGAGTATCACTAATAAATACAATCCCTTAGCATATGGCGTAGTGTTTATGGTGGTATTCATACTATTGATCTTTTGCTGAGAAAGTTGCCTCCCTTGGATGTCGTACATTTTAAAGTTCAAGCCTTCAAAATTTTGTATTTCTACCTGCAATAAGTCTTGTGTAGGATTTGGAAATACCCTGGCTTGATAATTAATATCAAAATCGTCTATGGCCAATACCGTCAAATTTGTTTGATGAAACCCCTGGGTTAAGGTATTACCAGTATTATTTAAGGTGGCAATCACTACTTCCCCAATAGTAAAATCTATGCTCACACTGGTATTGCTATAAGAATTTCCTTGTGAGGCTATCACTTCTTGAGAACTTACAGTTAGCGTACAAAGAAATAAGAAAAGAATTGTAAATTTTATTTTCATAAATAATGAATTTTATTTTATAAAAATAGAAAAAATGATCCACAAACTTAATTACCTTTGAATTTTATTTACATTTTATAAAAGAATTCGCATTGAACGCCGAAATAATTACGATAGGAGATGAAATTTTAATTGGTCAAATAGTTGATACTAATTCGGCTTTTATATGTAAAGAACTCAACAAAATTGGAGTTTCTGTATATCAGATCACTTCTGTACAAGATGATAAAGAACATATTTTAAAGGCACTTAAAGAAGCAGAAGAGAATGTCGATATTGTCATTATGACCGGCGGATTAGGTCCTACCAAAGATGATATTACCAAAAAGACTTTATGTACTTATTTTAATGATGAACTCATTGAGAATAAAGAAGTTTTACAACATGTAGAAGAATTATTTTCTAAATATATTTCAACACCAATATCAGATTTAAATCGGAAGCAAGCTCTGGTACCATCCAAGGCTACCGTGCTGAAAAACAGGTTTGGCACAGCTCCTGGCATGTGGATCGAAAAAAAAGACAAGGTATTTATATCCCTACCGGGAGTACCGTATGAAATGAGAGGTCTTATGAATTTTGAGGTTTTACCAAGATTGCAATACAAATACCATTGCCCTTTTATTTTACATAAAACCTTAATGACCTATGGCTTGGGCGAAAGTGCCATCGCCAACCGACTTGAGAAATGGGAAGAGACCTTGCCCGATTTTATCAAATTAGCTTATCTGCCCAATCTAGGGAGAGTAAGGCTAAGACTTTCTGCCAAAGGTTTTGATAAATCTCTGATCGAGGCAAAAATGGACGAAGTCTCAACCGAATTGATGTCTTTTATAGAGGATATTTTTGTCGGTTTCGAAGAGTCTTCATCTTTAGAAGCAATTATTGGAAAATTACTGTTAAAAAAGAAACATACCCTGGCGACTGCAGAGAGTTGTACCGGCGGATCCATAGCTAAAATGATCACTTCTGTTCCCGGAGCATCACAATATTTTTTAGGTGCTGTTGTGAGTTATAATGAGCGCATTAAAAAGGAGGTTTTAGGTGTTTCTGATAAAAGTATAAAAAAATATTCTGTGGTAAGTGCTAAGGTTTCAGAAGAGA
This sequence comes from uncultured Aureibaculum sp., assembly GCA_965369125.1. Taxonomy (GTDB): domain Bacteria; phylum Bacteroidota; class Bacteroidia; order Flavobacteriales; family Flavobacteriaceae; genus Aureibaculum. The sequence goes on from CBDUPN010000044.1 coordinate 4,949, forward strand.
TGGCTCTTGGCATTCAAAAATTATACAACGCTGATTTTTCCATTGGGGTTACCGGAAATGCCGGCCCCACGAAAGATAAAACCGATGTGTCGCTCGGCGTGGTTTTTATTAGTATAGCAACACCTGACAAAGTAATTACCCAAGAATTTAATTTTGGACAACCTCGCGAGAAAGTGATTCAGAAAGCAGCTGTGAAATCTTTAGAAATGTTAAGAAATGAGTTGATAAATTACTAAATATTCCTCCTATTACACCACTCAAGATATAAATAATTAGTCAGCTGAGAAAAACACTAAAAAATTGTTTGTTAATTGTATAAAAAGTTACTATTTTTGCACCTCGTTTTGAAATAACAAATTTTAAAGAGTTATATAATGTCAAGAGTTTGTGAATTAACAGGAAAAAAGGCCATGGTTGGGAATAATGTTTCTCATGCTATGAATAAAACAAGGAGAACATTTGATGCTAATTTATTGAAAAAGCGTTTCTATATTCCTGAGGAAGATAAATGGATCACGTTAAAAATATCGACCAGAGCCTTAAAAAACATCAACAAAAAAGGCATTTCAGCTGTAATTAAAGAAGCCAGAGCAAACGGCTTTTTGAAAAAATAATAAGGTATCATGGCAAAAACTAAAGGGAATAGAATTCAGGTTATTTTAGAATGTACTGAGCATAAAACAAGCGGTAAGCCAGGTACTTCTAGATATATAACTACTAAAAATAAAAAAAATAGTCCTGACAGAATGGAATTGAAAAAATTCAATCCTATCTTGAAGAAAATGACAATTCATAAAGAAATTAAATAATTATAGATTTTTACTTTGGTAGAAATGTCAAATACAATTGAATCATGGCAAAGAAATCAGTAGCATCATTACAAACAGGATCGAAAAGATTAACAAAGGCCATTAAAATGGTAAAATCTCCTAAAACTGGAGCTTATATTTTTGTTGAAACGATTATGGACCCTGCTAAGGTAAACGACTTTTTTAGTAAATAAATCACCTTAGTATTCAATATATAAAGCTACTTTCATATCAGTTGAAAGTAGCTTTTCTTTTTTATATTTGTGCTACTTTAAAAAAACAATAATCATCACAATAATCGGTTTAATGGACTATGAGTTTATTTAAAAGAATTTTTTCAAAAGAAAAGAAAGAAACCTTAGATAAAGGCTTAGAAAAAAGTAAAACTACTTTTATTTCTAAACTATCCAAGGCGGTAGCCGGTAAATCAAAAGTTGATGACGATGTACTGGATAATTTAGAAGAGGTGTTGGTTTCATCGGATGTAGGGGTGGCTACCACCCTAAAGATCATTGACAGGATAGAGGCCAGGGTAGCGAAGGATAAATATTTAGGTACGGAGGAATTAAATAAAATTTTACGAGAAGAAATAGCGGGCTTATTATCAGAAACCAATGTAGGTAATGAAACCGAATTTACCATTCCTAAAGATATACGGCCGTATGTAATTATGGTTGTAGGTGTAAATGGTGTCGGTAAAACCACTACCATTGGTAAATTGGCCTCACAATTTAAAAAACAGGGACTCAAGGTTGTTATAGGGGCCGCAGATACTTTTCGGGCAGCTGCCATTGATCAATTGCAGGTTTGGGCAGAAAGGGTAGATGTACCTTTGGTTAAGCAAAAAATGGGTAGTGACCCTGCTTCTGTAGCTTTCGACACAGTACAGTCTGCTGTAAACCAAGAGGCAGATGTGGTCATTATTGATACCGCTGGGCGATTGCATAATAAGGTGAATTTGATGAATGAGCTCACCAAGATCAAACGTGTAATGCAAAAAGTGCTTGAAAATGCCCCTCATGAAGTATTATTGGTATTGGATGGTTCTACCGGCCAAAATGCTTTTGAACAAGCCAAACAATTTACCAAAGCCACAGAAGTAACCTCGTTAGCGGTAACTAAATTGGATGGCACAGCCAAAGGCGGTGTGGTCATAGGAATTTCTGATCAATTTAAAATTCCCGTAAAATATATTGGAGTAGGTGAAGGGTTGGATGACCTGCAGGTATTTAATAAATACGAGTTTGTAGATTCTTTTTTTAAATAATAACAGCTGCATATATAATAATAAAAGAGGCTTTAATTTAAAGCCTCTTTTAATTTTCAGATATTTAGGTCTGAACTAATGAAAAAAATTAGAGTTATATGTGGTTTTATTGTGTCTTAACAGCGGTAGTATACCATACTTGATTGTATTGATCTCTAATAATCAAATAATAAGGACCATCTGCCAAACCATTTGTATCTAGCTTATAAATTTTTCTATTTTTCATTTCATAAGGAGGAATGGTTCCTAATGGTTGATCACCTGAACCATTATACAATTCGATAGTATACGTTTGAATAAATTTAAATTTCAGTTTAATTTCCTCTTTAAAAGGATTTCCTTCCAAAACAGGTTTTTTAGGTAAACTTTGAGCTGCACTTTTTCCAACAAAAATGTCAGGAACTAATTGTGGTAAGTCTTTCAAAGAATTCTGGAATAGCACACTTTCAGAAAAATTAGTCCCTTGATCTGGAATGTTAGGTGTACCCATAACATATAGTTGTCCTGAGCCGCTTGCTGCATAAATCTTGCCATCAGCCCTTAATTGAAGTGCATATATTTCATTAAAAGCCCCACCTTCGAAGTTTATAGCATCGTTTATGAGTGCATATCCTGTACCATCTTGATCACCTAAGTTCGGGTTTTTATAATCGATTTGTAAAATGGAGCCGTAAGGAAGATTGCCTCCTCCCCAAAATCCAAGAAGATCCTCAGCATTAATGACACTTGTGTACAAGAAATTACTGTCGGGTGAAAATTCAACACCATATAGGTCTACAATAGAATATTCAGATTCCCCATCGTCAATTAAAGGCAAAACAAATCCGCTTAGATTAGCAACTTCACCAGTATCTGCGTTAAAGTCAAAAACAAATAAGGAATTACCCACGCCTAGGTTATGAACCATGGCTATTTTTGATGCATCGGGAGATATTTTCATTTGCCCTCCAGTATAGGTTGGGAGTGAGGAAAAATCTGTGAATGTTGATGGAATGGGATTATTGATACCAGACGCATCTATTTTATAAGCATAAAATGTATCGTCAATGCCATCACCTTGAGCGTCAGGATCGGGACCAAAAGATAACAACCAATAAGCATTTTCTGATGGATGTAAAATAGCTGTTAACTTTTCACTTGTTCCGGTTAATGATTGAAGTTCAATATTTTTATCTAAGCCATCCATCGTTCCTTCAACGGCACCCAGACCACCATTAGCATTCATATCAACGATAGAATAAGAGAGACCTAAAAAAGTATTATTAGAAAAAACATAATATTTACCTGCATCATCTGGTTTTGGAACTACAACCACCGACTGGCTAGCCCCTGAAGGGCCAAAAGAAGTTAAGAGCGCTATTGTATTATTACCATCCAACATGAGATTGTGATTTTTATTCCAAACATTTTCTCCATTCGTATAAAAAAGAAGATTGCCGACCGCATCACTCACAGTGGCAGAGCCTCCGTCTGATGACATTGCGCTGTCAAAAATTTCAGTTGGTGTTGTGCCTGAAAAGTTTAAACCAAGGTTAGTTCCAAAATACCAATTATTATTCTGCAATTGGGCAGTCATAATAGGTATGAAGCCTATAAACAATAAGGCACTAAAAAAATAATTTAATAAAGTAGTTTTTTTCATGAGTCTTTAATTTATGATTATAATGTGTTCATATAATTGTCAAACCCTAAAACAGACTACCCATTTGTTATGAATATAAAACGATATTAAAAAAAATAAAATATTTTATTTTTTAGAAACCAATAGATTTATTCGATAAACACATTTTTTTATTTGGGGTAACAACGTTTAGCGGTTTTGTTATATGAAATACTAACAATAAAGTTAAATACTTAGCTCTTATAGGCTTAAATGATAAACCGCATATCTGCTATGGAGAACCCGTAACCAACTTAGATGAGGCATTTAATCAATATTAGCGGTAAAGTATGATCTATTCCAGGGAGGCAAATGTTTAGGTTGTGTAAAAAAAAATCGAACCGTGAGATCAAATGGTTTAAATATTAAGTAAAGGAGAGATTATATTTAAGATCTAATTTTTAACACATATAAAGAGGTAGGGATAGGATTATAAGATATAAAAAAAGAGGCTTAAAAAAGCCTCTTTTTATAATTCACCTTATTAATCTTGAAGCATCAAAAAATGAATTTTATGTTAAATATTTTAATTAATTTATGATAATAGTTTCATACCAAACCTCTGATTTTGAATTTTGAATGGTAAGATAGTAGGTACCATTCGCCAGGTTTGAAACATTAATACTATATGTTTTATTTGTCTTGGCATTTCTTTTTGTCACAGATTTAACTTTGATTCCGGAAGCATTGTAGAAATCTATAGTATAGGTATCCTTTTCTTTAAATTCAATTTTTAATTTATCACTACATGGATTGCCATGAATAGTAGCTATCTCTTTTACTTGTGAATCGTCATCATCGTCATCATCGTCATCACCCGGAATAACATTCGGCACTAATTGAGGCAGTTCTCTTGTTGCTTTTTTATTTAAGATGATACTTTCATATTCGAAATTGGTATCAAAACTTACCGCATTCGGATTATTGATCACACTTAAATTACCTGAAGCATTCACTGCATAGATCTTTCCGTTAAGGCCAAGTTGAAGGCCATAGAATGGTTCTGAACCTACATAAATAATTTCACCAAAATTATCTTGTGAAAAGTTTCTAAACGGTATTTGATATAAATTACCCACCTCTTTTTCATGAACAGGATATGTATTGGAATCTGACAGAATATGAGTACCAGTAGCATATAAGTAATTACTGTCGGGTGAAAATTCTATTCCGTAAAAGTTAAGGTCATTCGCCATAAACTCTTGATTATATGATGATACTGCACCTGTATTACTATTAAATTCAAAAGAGAATAAGCTTGTATAATTTTGAATTCCGTAACGCTCGTGCATATCCACAGTATTGTGTGCTAATGCTAACCCGGTTACATCTGGTGAAATTTTCATTTGACCACCTGAGTATTTTGAATTAGGAGTGAAAGGAAAAGTAAAAGTTGATTGGTTAAATAAATTTACGCCATTTTCGTCGACCTTAAATGTATAAAAAGTATCGCTTACTGCTGGATCACTGCTTGGAGCAAATGAGACTACCCAATAAGAATCTTCATTAGGATTGGCAATCGCCGTTAATTTTTCGCTTGTAATTGGTAATAACTGAATATTTTTCTCGTCTTCAGAAACTTCGGCCTCATTTTCATCATCATCACATTGTCCTAATGAATCACCATGCGCTAAATGTGCATCAATAGCACTCACGCTTACACAAAGTGTCATTCCATTGTGGCATATATAGGCTTTCTTTTCTTTATCATCACAATATTCCATCTCATCATCATCTTCATCTTCATCGTCACCATCATCATCACCTAAATTGACCAAAGAATAGCTTAACCCATGCGTATCAGCAATGGAGGCTTGGTTTGAAAAAATATAGTATTTATTTTCATCTTTTGGCTTTGGTACAACCAATACAGACTGACTTACCTCAGTACTTCCATATAAACCGGTGCCATTTGTTATTACTTCGTTTTCTTTATTCCAAACCGTGATACCATCAGTATAAAATAATAAATTACCGTTATCATCGCTTACAGAGGCAGAACCTCCATTGGTTTGTAATATATTATTGTCTAATATTGAAGGTGCTTCTGTACCATCATTAAAGTTCAATCCTGCCTGATTACCAAAATGCCAATTCGTATTTTGTAATTGTGCATTCGAAACTGTAAAAAGGCCTAAAGACATTATAAAGGTAAAGAACCACTTATTGGTTAATTTAATATTCATAGCTATAATGTTTTCGTATAAGGTTTTCATATTAACTTATGCTTTGGTGTATATATAACAACTGGTCGTTATAAATTCCTAACTCCGACCTCACTTATTTATGAATTATTGCTATTTGATGATCGTTTATATGTTATTTAAGGAAATTGAATCGGAAGCATTGATATTTATGTGAAATATATATCCATAAAAAAAGGCTCGGAAAGAGCCTTTTATGTTGAAAATACGAATGGTAAATTGGGAATTTTATTGTTTTATGATGGTTTCTTCCCAAACATTTGATTTTGTATCTTTAATGGTAAGGAAGTAGATACCCGGGGTAAGATCTTCAGCCCTAACTTCATACAGTTTATTTTTTTCAGCTCCTTTAAAGGATATGTGTTTTATATTTACCCCCATAGAACTATAAAATTCTATCGTATAAGAATCCTTAGCTGTAAATTTAATTTTAAAGTTGAATTTTACCGGATTTTCTAATATTTCATATGATTTCCCGATGGTAGCCCTATCTGCTTTTTCAGGTATTTCTGGTACTGCCTGCGGTAGTTCTCTTCTGGCCTTACCAGTTAAATCTATTTTTTCAAACTCGAAATTTGCGTCAAAACCTTCGGTATTGGGAGAATTGATCACACTTAAATTACCGGATGCATTTACCACATAGATCTTCTCATCAGATCCTAATTGTAAACCGAATAAAGGCCTCGTACCCTCATACAGCGATTCTCCCATATTATCTTGAGATGTTTGCCTAAAAGGAATTTGATATAATCTCCCTACTTCTTTTTCTTTGACGGGATATTTATTTGCATCCGACATAATATGGGTACCTGTAACATACAATAATTTACTATTGGGTGAAAATTCAATACCATAGAAGTTAAGGTCATTAGCTATAAATTCTTGGTTATAGGCAGACACTTTTCCGGTTGTGCTATCAAACTCAAAAGAAAATAAACTTGTATAATTCTGTATACCATAACGATCGTGTCTATCAACTGTGTTATGAGCTATGGCCAATGCCGTGGCATCTGGTGAAATTTTCATCTGGCCACCTGTATATTCGGTATTTGGAGCAAACGGAAACGCAAAAGTGGATTCATTAAATAAGGTAACACCATTTTCATCCACTTTAAATGTATAAAAGGTGTCGCTTACCTTGTGATTAACACTTGGCGCAAAAGATACCACCCAATAAGAATCATCATTCGGATTTGCTATTACAGTTAATTTTTCACTGGTAAAAGGTAGTAGCTGCGTGTTTTTACTTCCTGATACGACATAGCCCAACTCACTGTTACCGTGATCATGATCGTCATCATCGTCGTAAAATTCATCGTTATCATCTTCATCATCATTCGAATTGCTGTCTTTGTTGGAAAATACAACATACGCCACTTGTTCTGTAGTATGCGCGGTTTCCTTGTCTCCAATAATATCTTCATCTATAGAAAGTTTAAGTGAAGTGTCAGACACCGGTTCAGCGCTTGAAAGCACAGCCCAACCGCCATTAGCGCCATCCATAGCGGAGATGGTAGCTATAGCCACTTCTGCATTCGAATGGTCTATCGTATATTTTTTTTCTGCATGTGTGATAATGTCAGACCCCAATGCTGCAGAATAACTAATTCCATCGATGTTACCACTTCCAGATTCGATTACGATATAACCAATGGTTTCATCGTTTCTTGTGACGTCTTTATCTTCGGCTACGCTCTTCCCGGTTTTAAGTTTTGCAGCACTCGGTGGATTTGCTCGGGAGTTACCACATGCCCAAAATGTTGAAAAACCTTCATCATTATAGGTCATTACCTGGCCTAAAACAACGGGATTCGTATATGAATTTTGATAAGATCTGGTTTCTCCAACCCATGAATTATTCTGATCCGTTACCGTAGAATTATATTTAACGGCTTCCATTCCTTCATATACCCCTTCTTCTACCACCATATAATGTACATCTATAGGTGAAACCGTTCCACCGGGTGAATCGGCACGGACCTGAAAACTATTTCCGGAAGCGTTTCTAATTCTTACAACCATAGGATCGACAGATGCCAAGGTGTAATTAGGGGTGGCAATAACCACCATAGAATTATAAGTTCTAGATAAGGATACCGTCTTCCAATCTGATGTAACACCCGTTATAACACCTGTTTTTAGTTTTGAACCAGAACTAGAAATATCATCGTCGTTATCGTTGTCTTGGTTATCATCGTCATCGTCATCATCGCATTTCCCCAGGCTATCACCATGGGCTAAATGTGCGTCTTTTGCATTTATATTTACACATATGGTGTTACCCTCATGACAGATATATATTTTTGATTGATTATTATTGCAATATTCGTAGTCGTCATCATCGCTATTGTCATTTCCTCCCGAATCGTCATGATCTCCTGTCATATTTACGATCGAATAACTTAAACCGTGAGAATCTAAATCGTGCGCCTGGTTGGTAAATATATAATATTGATCTTCTTCTTTAGGTACAATAATTACAGATTGACTTACCGTATTGCTACCGAATAAACCGCTTCCGTTTGGCATAACCTCGTGATTTCTGTTCCAAACGGTGATACCGTCGGTGTAGAATAATAGATTACCCTCATTATCACTAATAGAGGCCGAACCTCCGTTGGTTTGCATGAGAAAATTATCTGATAGCACACTTGGTGTTGAGGCTTCTTTATTAAATTTTAATCCGGCTTTATCGCCAAAATACCAATGTGAATTTTGTAGCTGGGCATAACTACTTATTGAGATACTTATGAATAGGAAAACACTAAATAGCGTATTGATTATTTTTATATTTTTCATGACAATAGTTCGAAATTTCTATTAATCAGAACGTTAATAATGTAATTGTATTTTATTTTTAGAATACTTAATTAATATCAAGGCTGTTCGAAAGATCGTCTAAACATCTAGTTCTTGAAAGTAATGTTACAAACGGTTTGATTTAAAATTTACGGGTTTATGGCCAAGGGTAAATTGTTTAACCTCATTTTAAATGTGGAAAAGCCATAAGGTAAATAGCGCATTATCAGATAATTTAGTAAATACTAAATTTAACTCCCGAATGCAGTACAAATATGCCATTATTGAAAGTGATACGGTGATTGTAAATGATATACGGGAATTTTTTTCAAAATATCCTGAATATTTTTGTGTTGGAGCGAAGGCTAATTATGACCAATCTCTGGATTTGATCTTAGAACATGCGCCAAGCGTGGTTTTTATAAATGTCGACCATCAGACGGAAAATAATTGTTATACCGCCTTTAATTTTGTGAATGAACTTTATAAATACGTTCATGAGTTACCACATTTTATAGCTTTATCATCTTCAACAGCGTTGGCATACAACTGTATGAAGAATAATTTTTTTGACTATTTGGTTAAACCCATCAATTCTTTTGAATTACGCAAGACAATTGCCAGGCTTTCTAAAAAACCAATGTTAGCCTCAAATAAATTATGTTTACGATCTTATAAAGATTATCGGTTTATAGATATTGAAGAAATACTATTTTTAAAGGCAGATAATACGGCTACCGACTTCTTTATGTTAGATGGCACCAAAGTGAGCGCTTATAAGACCTTAAAATATTTTGAATCTGTGTTGCCCGATAATTTTACAAGGATCCATAATAGTTATATTGTCAACCAGGATTTTGTTTCGAGGATACATTTTGGAAAATCGAAATGCAGTGTTAAGAATAGCAGTGTGGCCATTCCTTTTTCTAAATCTTACCGCGAGAATGTTGTTATACTGGAAAAAACACTTTCAAAGCGGGCATTAGTCTCTTTAAATTAAACTTACATTTTTCAACTACTCTCAAAACTAGGTCAGGTACTTCTGTTAGGGTATCATCTACTAAATGCAATCCTAATTATTAGCAGACTCTTTTAAACAATTTTACTTTAGTACCTAGATAGGAGCTCTACATTAAAAATGATCATATTAGGTTAAAGCTGACATAGAAATAGTGTTGGTTTGAGGCGTCGTTTTGAGGCTTACTTAATAAGATTAGAACCCATATTAATAACCTTTAAAAATACTAAACATGAAAACTTTAAAAAACGCAATTACCATATTAGCCATTACCCTTTT
>CBDUPN010000045.1:0-14810 GCA_965369125.1 uncultured Aureibaculum sp.
TATGCCGATCCATAACCCCCATCGAAACTGGTTACATCGGCATCTGTTTGTTTAAAAATAGCATGCTCTTTGCTCGCCAGGGTCAAATCACAGACTACATGCAAACTATGGCCACCCCCTACCGCCCATCCGGGAACCACTGCAATCACCACTTTCGGCATAAAGCGTATTAAACGCTGAACTTCAAGTATGTTTAACCTGTGCATGCCATCATCTCCTACATATCCTTGATGGCCTCTGGCCTTTTGATCACCCCCGCTACAAAAAGAATATACACCATCCTTGCTCGACGGCCCTTCCGCTGAAAGCAAAACAACTCCAATGGTAGTATCTTCCTGGGCGTCATAAAATGCATCGTACAACTCACTGGTAGTTTTAGGACGGAAAGCATTACGAACATCTGGTCTGTTAAATGCTATTCTAGCAACACCCTTACACTTCTTATAAGTAATGTCTTCATATTTTTTTGCAGTTTTCCAGTCCATCTGTATCATATTTTGCGATTTAATTCGTTTGTAAAGATATAATTAAGAAAAAGACTAAAAAAATTAGTTCTTTTAAAAACTAAAAATTGTTATAAATCATGAAGAAATTGTGCGCTAAAGTTTTCTTTTTGCTTTTTGCTGTTATTGGCTTTGCCCAAAATTCGAGTATAGAAACCTTCAAATCTATTGAATTAACGGGAGAATTAAACAGTGAAAGAACTTTAAAAATTTATGTACCCGAATCATACAGACAAGATTCAACAAGGGTCTACCCGCTGGCCATTGTGCTTGATGCAGAATACTTATTCGATATCTATGTTGCGAATTCAAGGCTTTTTGCATTAAAAGATAAAGCCCCAGAGCAGATTGTTGTAGGTATTTATCAGAATCAAAAAAATGAACGCAAGACCGATTGTGAAGTGAGCATCGCGAATAGTATGCTAACCGAAACAAGTTCTAAATTCTATAAGTTCATAAAAAATGAATTGATAAATTATATTGAAGATACTTATCGCATTTCATCATTTAGAACAATAGTCGGTAATACCATTACAGCTAATTTTGCCAATTATTTTATGGTAGAACCAGTGCCAATATTTAATGCTTACATTAATATAAACCCAAGTTATTCTCAAGATATTTCAGAGTTATTTAGGGGAAAAATACCCACCATTAATACGAATACTTACTATTATTTAAATACGGGAGCATATAACGGAGAAGCGAAACATAAATTTATCGAATCTAACTATTATGTGCTTAAAAACTTTGAAAATGAATTTTTTAAATATAAGTACGACGTTTTTGATCACTCGACTAGCATTTCATCTATAGGACAAGCCATTCCGGGTGCGCTGGCACATATCTTTGACATGTATTCATCTATATCCAAAGAAGAATTTGACGAACATATCGCTAAATTAAGTCCGGCCGAAGCAATCGAATATCTGGAGAAAAAATATGTAGAAATCCAATATTTGTTTGGTGCAAATTTAAAGATAAGACAGCGTGATATTTTTGCAGTGGAATCGATCATTCTGGATAAGGAGGATGGAGATTATCTCGAAGAATTTGGCAAAATGATCAATCGTTTATATCCTGAGTCACCAATCGGTGATTATTATATCGGCCAATATTATGAAACCAGCAATCATTTAAAAAAGGCATTGAAGTACTATAAGAACGGTTATGCAAAGATTTCTGCAGAGGATCCCAATGGAGATGGTTATTATCAAAATGTCGAACGTGTTTTAGCTAAACAAAAAAGTATAAGAGGAGAGGATGACATTGAAGATGAATTCATTGAAGAAGGCGAAGAAGGAGCTGGAGAAGGAACCGGAGAAGGAGAATAATTAATAAAACTTAATATCAAATAAAAAAGCTATCGATTTTTGATAGCTTTTTTTATTGTTATTGAATAAAAGGATTTATTTGTATACGGATTCCTTACCTACTTCTTTACATAATAAATAATAGAACATCGCTCTGTATTTATTTCTGTTTGAACTTCCTAATTGCTCACAAACTTTTTTAATAGCGGCGTCTAATTTAGGTCCATCTTTTAATCCTAACTTTTTGATCAGGTAATTATTCTTTACAGTTTTAAGTTCACCTTCATCTGAACAAGATACTGAAGCTGCATCCCGGTTATAAATCGATGGGCCACAACCAATAGTAACTTTAGTTAGTAAATCCATGTCTGCCTTTACGCCAGCTTTTTCTTTAAGTTCCTTGGCATACAAAGCAATTAATTCGTCTCTTTTACTCATAATTCTATATTTAAAATGGTTAATATTTGGGGCTTATTATAATTCTCTCAAATATAAAGAATTTTTGAGGATTTTTAAAATTTGTTTTTAACAATTTAATTATCAAACTTCTAAAAATTTGAAGTAATTCTTCAGCACTTTATCATTAATTGTATTTGGTGTAAAAACTTCCAATAGTTTAGGCATTTTGCCCGAGTCATAAAACGTATCAAGAATAACTACTAACTCATTTTCATCCGTTGCTTTGTAATAATGAAAATGATGCAATTCACACAATGCTTCGGCTGTTAATTGGTGTTTTGTTTCAAAATAACCCATAGCATTTGTGCTTGCCGGTCCAGGAAGGATCTTGAAAATGCCACCACCTCTATTATTTATTACAATTATTCTAAGATCATTTTTTATATAGTTATTCCATAGGGCATTACTATCATAAAAAAAACTAATATCACCCGTTATAAAGATGGTGCGTTTTTTTATTATATAAGCTGCCCCAACGGCTGTAGAAGTACTTCCATCGATACCGCTCGTTCCCCTGTTACAAAAAACAGAAACGGCATTTTTTAATTTAAATAATTGTGAATATCTGATCACTGAGCTATTGCCCAATTGCAAATGAATTCTTTCTGGTAAACTATTTAAAATGAGATCAAACACTTTAAGGTCGGAAAATTCGACGCTCTTCATAAACTTATCATGCCTTTCATTACGAATGGCAAACTTCGACAACCATTCTTTTTGATAAGTACTTTTTACGCTATGAATAAGTTCTAAGAATTCATCAAAGAATTTTGTTGGTGACATCTTAATATGCTCTTTAAGGCAATGGTAGGTGTTAAGTTCTCTAAATTGATCTATGTGCCAATGGTGTTGTGGTTGATGGTTTCTTAAAAATTGTTTTATTCTTTTCGATACAACCATCCCACCGATGGTAATTAATACTTCTGGTTGTAGCTTCTTATATTCCTCATTACTTAGTGTAAAAATGAGTTTATCTATGTTATTTATAAAACGATCGTGGGTTAGATTAGAAGTAGTCTCTGTTAAAATTAATACGGATTCATCTTTGACAATCTCAGAAAGTTGCTTATGCAATCGCTCATCGGGAAAATTGCTTCCCACTATGATCATCTTCTTTTTTGAACTCGACCAGATATCAGCAATTTCGTTGAAATCATATTTTATATCTACTTCATCAACGGAATGTTTCCTAATACATTTTTCGATCAACAATTCTTGAGTAGTTTCATATAGGGGCTCATCGAAGGGAACATTGATATGAACTGGGCCTTTTTTTAAAGTGGCAGTACCCAAGGCTTTTTCAATCAACTGGGAATTCTCATTTCTGTATGCTAGCCCTTCCTTTAAATTGGCATTGAACAAACAATGATTTAAAAAAACATTTTCCTGGCGTATAGTTTGTCCATCACCAATGTCTATCAAATGTTTGGGCCTGTCGGCAGAGATAACAATTAACGGGATATCGCTATAAAAAGCTTCGGCAACAGCAGGATAATAATTCAGCAATGCCGATCCGGATGTACATACCAAGGCAACGGGTTTTTGAGTTTGCTGGGCAATCCCCAATCCAAAAAAAGCAGCACTCCGTTCATCAACAATACTAAAAGCTTTTACTTTGGGATGATTTGTAAAGCCAATTGTTAATGGTGCATTGCGCGAACCAGGTGAAATAACAACATGTTCCACTTCATAAGTAACACAATATTCAATTACTAACTGAGCTAGCTCTTTTTGAGAGTATATCATTTAATACCATATTTATCGAATAAATAGATAATGGAAGTCATTGTTGCAGCTCCCAATTCTAATTCACGTTTGTTAACTGCATCAAAAGTATCGGCTGCCGTATGATGGTAATCGAAATATCGTTGTGAATCAGGTCTCAATCCCATTAACACATTATCATCTCTTTTTAATAACCTAATATCAGCTCCACTACCACCCCGATCGAAAATATGAATATTATAGGGTTTAAATAAAGGTTCCCATCCAAGCGCATGATTATAATTATTATCGTTACAGGTAAAGCTGAAACCACGTGGTGTAAATCCACCTGAATCAGATTCCAAGGCAACAATATGATTTTCATTATTTTTTTCTGCCAAAGAAGCATATTCTTTTCCTCCCCTAAGACCATTTTCTTCATTTGCAAAAAGCACCACCCGTAAGGTACGTTTGGGTTTTTCGATTAGCTTTTTCATAATTCTAACAACTTCCATTGATTGAACGATTCCAGCACCATCATCATGTGCTCCATCCCCATTGTCCCAGGAGTCTAAATGCCCTCCTACAACCATTATTTCGTTTGGAAATTGACTTCCTTTGATCTCTCCTATGACGTTATAAGATTGGGCATCCGGTAAGGTTTTACAATGTTGCTTAAAAAAGAATTGCAACTTCACTTTGTCTTTTTCTTTCAATAAGGTACTTAGCATATTGGCGCCATTCGTGCTTATTGCTGCTGCGGGTATTTTTTCTTTTTCACTATTATCTCCGTAACTCATCGCACCTGTATGAGGAAAATTATCTATTTTGAAGTTCATAGATCTTATGATAGCGCCAACCGCTCCATGTTTACCAGCAACGCGTGCGCCGCTATACCTTTGATCAGCCGTTGCACCATATGCTTTCATGCCCTCGATCTCTGCGGCAGGCATAGGTCTGTTATAAAAAACTATTTTACCTTTTACTTTATCTCCTAAGGTTTCAACTTCTTCTAAGCTCTGTACTTCAATAACATCGGCCAATATTCCATTTTCAGGAGTCGCTATAGATCCGCCCAAGGCACATATCTCCACTTTAAAATCACCATATTGTGTGGCAATATGTGCTGATTCCTTATCACCCCTTACCCAATGTGGTACCATGACAGGCTGCAACCATACACTATCTAAACCAATCTTTTCAAGCTCTGCCTTGCCCCATGCAACGGCTTTTTTATCGCCTTCAGAACCTGCCAACCTAGCGCCAATCTTATTCGAGAGATAGTTTAGCCATTCATAACTTCTACCTTCTGTTAAGGCTTCAGTATAAATTTCCCTAATCTGAAGTGAGTCATTTTTAAATTCCAAAGATTGCGCCGGTGCTGCTAAACAAAAGAACAATAACGTGCCTATAATTATTTTAACCATTTTTAATCGTTTTCTAGTTGAGTTTTAAATTCTTCTAATCTTGCCTGAGTTTCTTCATCGAGTTCAGGCTCTTGTATATCCTTATATTTTTCTAAAGTCTTTAAAATGATATTCGCGACCATAAATCTGGCCGTTGGTTTATCATCGGCAGGTATTACGAACCAGGGCGCATTTTCTTTTGAAGTCCTATTCAATAAATCTTCATAACAGCGTTGATATTTATCCCATAATTTTCGTTCTTTTAGATCACCTGAAGAGAACTTCCAGTTTTTTTGTTTTAACCGAATCCTTCGCAGTAACCTGTTTTTCTGTTCATCTTTAGAAAGATTTAAAAAGAATTTTAAAATGATAGTTCCGTTTTGAGCTATGTGTTCCTCAAAATTATTGATATGTTCCATTCTTTTATGGTAAAAATCATCATTTAGATCATCGATGCTTTTCACATTAGGTATGTTTTCACCTAAGATATACCCCGGATGAACCCTCGTTACCAGGACATTTTCGTAATGTGTTCTGTTAAAAACACCTATTTTACCTCTTTCTGGCAAAGCAATATAATGTCGCCATAAAAAATCATGTTTTAATTCGGCATCAGTTGGGACCTTAAAGCTATGAACAACCACTCCCCGTGCATTTACATCCTTAAATACTTCACGTATTAAACTGTCTTTGCCCGAGGTATCCATCCCTTGTAAACAAATCAACATACTATATTTTCCATGTGCATACATGGTATCTTGTAATTTGCTTATTTTCTTTCTTAATTTCTTAAGCTGCTTTTTGGCGTCAGTATTTACTTCAAGGGTAGCTAATTGATCTAGTTCTAAATCTGATGAAACTTTATATTTATCAATATTCATAACTCCTATTAATTTTGGTTAAAAATAGGTATTTTAAATGGTTTTGAAAAGATGAAAATTACAAGAATTTTTTCTTTAAAAAAGGTTTATCAAAATTTAAGATAACCTTAAAATAACGAAACTCTGAAGCTGAAAGGTTAATAAAACGTTCATTAAAAATATTTTAAAATAATATTAATAATATTATATTTGTATATTAATTAATATTTATTAAAGTGAAAAACGGTACAGTAAAATTCTTCAATGAATCTAAGGGATTTGGGTTCATTATTGAAGATGGTTCAAAGCAAGAGTATTTCGTTCACGTTTCTGGTCTAGTAGATGAAATCAGGGAAGGTGATGCTGTAGAATTTGAATTAACGGAAGGTAAAAAAGGTTTAAACGCAGTAAACGTTAAAGTAATTTAATATTTAGTTACATCTTTTTTGTTAAGTAAAGCCTATCATTTTTTGATAGGCTATTTTTTTGTGCTTTATTAAAATTTAAAAAGCTATTTACTCGCAAATAATTTAACATCTTCTTCTGTTACTTCATTGCCTCCTAAGATAATTAATCGTTCAACAACATTGCGCAATTCTCTTATATTACCCGTCCAGTCGTATTCTTGCAATTTTATAATGGCTTCTTTGGAAAATAATTTAACAGGGCTGCCTTGTTCTTCAGCGATCTTTTCGGCAAAGAATTTCACTAATAAGGGAATATCTTCACGCCTGTCGTTCAAAGATGGAACATTTATTAATATTACAGCCAACCTATGGTATAGATCTTCACGAAATTTTGCTTCTGCTATTTCCTTTTGTAAATCCTTATTGGTTGCTGCGATTACTCTTACGTTTACTTTAATATCTTTATCACTTCCTACCCTACTTATCTTATTTTCCTGCAGCGCACGTAATACCTTGGCTTGTGCAGATAAGCTCATGTCTCCGATTTCATCTAAAAATATAGTACCTCCGTTAGCAGCTTCAAATTTTCCTGCCCTGTCTTTATTGGCACCGGTAAAAGAACCTTTAACATGCCCAAACAATTCGCTTTCGATTAATTCCGACGGAATTGCTGCACAGTTAACTTCTACCATGGGCCCTTTAGAGCGCTCACTTTTTTCATGCAACCAATGAGCTACTAATTCTTTACCAGTTCCGTTAGAGCCGGTAATCAATACTCGGGCATCTGTGGCCGCAACTTTTTCAATTATTTCCTTGATATGACTAATGGCCTGGCTTTCACCAATCATTTCATAATTCTTACTGACTTTTTTCTTTAATTGTTTATTTTCAACAACTAAACTTTTTTTGTCTAATGCATTTCTAACCGCATTTAATAATCTATTCAGATCGGGTGGTTTTGAAATATAATCAAAAGCCCCCATCCTCATTGTTTGGACAGCCGTATCCAGATCGCCATGTCCAGAGATCATCAACATGGGTATTTCAGGCTTTATTTTTTGGGTTCGTTCTAACACCTCGACACCATCCATTTTTGGCATTTTTATATCGCAAAGCACCAAATCATAATCGTTGTTTTTTATAAGTTCAATTCCTGCCAGCCCATCTTCGGCTTCATCCACTTCATAAAGTTCATTCTCTTCAACTATAATTTTTTTTAATACCCTTCGAATGGCAGCTTCATCTTCAATAATTAATATTTTTGGCATTTTATTTATTTTTTATTTTCAAATATATGAACATCTCTTTGTGGGAAAGGAATCGTTACGTTGTTTTCCCTGAATAATCTATCGATCTCAAACCTAATATCACTTTTAGGAACCCTGGCATTAAAACTATCATTTAAGGTAAACACCACTTTAAAATTTAATGAGCTATCCCCAAAATCGGTAAACTGTACCGAAGGTTCAGGTAATTCTAACACTTTTGGATGCCCACTTGCAGCTTCTAATAATAATTTTTTAACTAATTGAACGTCACTGCCATAAGCCACCCCTACCTCTACACTTTCGCGGGTTTCTGTACCGTTAGCTGTCCAGTTATAAAGGCTATTGGTTAAATATAGATGGTTTGGTATGATCAACACCTTATTATCTATGGTAACAGCTCTTGTTGTTCTTAATTTTATTTCTTCAACCCTTCCGATCTTACCATTTAATTCTATAATGTCTCCGACATGAACAGATTGATCCATCAAAATAAAGACTCCCGAAATAATATCCTGAAAAAAAGTTTCCAGCGCCAGTCCAACACCAACTAATAGCGCTGCTGAAGCTGCAAAGATTGGTGTAACAGGAATTCCAATATTATGAAATGTCATGAGGACAATCACGACATAAACGATCCATTTGCCATAAGAGAATAAACTAATAAATTTAGCCTCATCTTCTTTAGGTAATTTTCTGGTAATTACTTTTCGAGCTAATTTTAAAACAATGGAAGTTAAAAACAGAATTACGATCACAACAATGATCGCTTTGATCGAAATTTGAATTTCTTCGCTAAACTTGAAAGTATAATTTAAAAAATCTGAGATGTTTTTTAACATGAGGTTTATGCGTCTTTAAATTGTTTTTATCATTAATATTTCAGCCATTTATACAATTCCTTATAAGTTGGCTTTTTTCCGTACATTAATATTCCCACTCGGTAAATTTTCGCGGCAAAGATTACAGTGACATAAAACGTGCCGAACAAAATGAATACCGAAACCAATTGTTGCCAAATAGGTACTCCAAAAGGTATGCGCATGAGCATTACAACAGGAGATGTAAACGGAATATAAGAAAAAACTTGTGATACCATGCCGTGCGGGTTTTCAATTACGGTGAAAAAACCAACATAAATGGCCAATATCAATGGCATGATAATAGGCATCATAAATTGTTGAGTGTCGGTTTCATTATCAACTGCGGCTCCTATGGCTGCATATAATGAACTGTATAAAAGATAACCACCTATAAAAAACAGGATAAACATGATCACTAGGTTGGCTAATGGCAAATTAAATATTTCTTGCATTAGGGTGGCTACCTCCTTTTGCATTTCGGCATTGTTGGAAACCTGATTTAACACCTCTTGCTGGGCCATTTGATTTTCGGTCATATTAATACCAAATACTGCTGAAACGCCAACCATTAAAATTCCACCAATAATTACCCAGATTACAAATTGAGTTATCCCGGCCAATGAGGTGCCGAATATTTTACCCAATAATAATTGTATCGGTTTAACCGAAGAAATTATAATTTCAATAATTCTACTGGTTTTTTCTTCTATAACGCTACGCATGATCATATTGCCGTAAATAATGATAAACATAAATAACAAATAGCCCGCAGCGCCTCCAAAGGCTAATTTTAATCCACTTCCTAATTTAGAAGTTGCTTCGCCTTCGAAAGTTTCTAAATTTGTATTGATCCTAATATTTAATTTATCTATAACTGCCGGATCTAATCCGGAATCTTTTAATTTTATATTACGCGCCTTTTCCTCGATCCTGTCTTCAATATTTTGCATTACCATTAAGGATGGTGAATCTTGAGAATAAAATTTAATTTTATCTGCTATGGCATCAATACTATCAGCTTTTGGGATATACAATAACCCATAATTTTCTGATTCTTGAACTATTGCCTTAGCATCGTCGAGATCGATACCCGTTAAAATATCATACTTGGTGTTATCCGTATCATTAAATTCATCGACAAAAAGACCACTTTGATCTAATACAGATATAACTCTAACCTTATCGTTATTTAATTGGGTGAGGTAGGCAACCAAGGCAAAAATCGCAACCATTATAATCGGACTTACAAAAGTCATTACTATAAATGATTTGTTTTTAACCTTATTAAGATATTCTCTTTTTGTAATGAGAGATAGATGATTCATATCAATTATTTTGTACTGTTTGGATAAAAATATCGTTTACACTTGGTATAACTTCAACAAAGTGGTTGAGCTCACCTCTACTTGTTAAATGTGAAATTAACTGATTTGCAGACTCGTTTTCGTCAATTTGAATATTGAATTTTAATTCCCCATTGATCGTTTTAAAAGTTGCTTCGCTAACTTTAAAATGGTCTTTTAAATTTTGAGTTACTTCGGCTTTCCTATCGGTTATCAATCCTACCTCAAAAGTATTTGATTTGTATTGCCTTTTAATATCTATCAATTTCCCATCCAATATTTTATTTGCCTCATGAATCAAGGCAATATTATCGCATAATTCCTCGACTGACTCCATTCTGTGTGTTGCAAAAATAATAGTTGCGCCTTCTTCCCTTAATTTTAAAATTTCATCCTTAATCAGATTGGCATTAATAGGGTCGAAGCCACTAAACGGTTCATCAAATATCAATAATTTTGGCTGGTGAAGTACAGTTACGATAAACTGTATTTTCTGTGCCATACCTTTGGAAAGTTCCTGAATTTTTTTATTCCACCATCCACCAATCTCAAACTTATCGAACCAATATTTCAACCGCTCTTTTGCCTGCGCCTTTGTTAATCCTTTTAATTGGGCAAGATACAAGGCCTGTTCCCCTACTTTCATCGATTTGTACAATCCCCGTTCTTCAGGTAAATATCCGATATCTCTTATGTGTTTTGGCTGTAATTTCTCCCCATCTAAGCTTACCAAACCTTCATC
The DNA here is from genome assembly GCA_965369125.1 of uncultured Aureibaculum sp. GTDB lineage: Bacteria > Bacteroidota > Bacteroidia > Flavobacteriales > Flavobacteriaceae > Aureibaculum. The sequence goes on from CBDUPN010000045.1 coordinate 10,866, forward strand.
CGGCATGGTGATCTGATTGATTATTCTAATCAAGGTAGTTTTACCGGCACCATTGGGGCCAAGCAATCCAAAAATACTTCCTTTTGGAACTTCTATAGAAACATTATTCAGGGCCCTGTAATTACCGTAATTCTTTACAATATTTTCTGCAACAAGTAAATTCTGCATTATTTTTTTAAATTTTGTCAAAGATATTGATTTGACCCTAAAAGAAAATAAATGTTACAATCATCTTTTGAAAAAAAAAGAATATTAGAAGTGTAATAAGAATTTTATTTTTTAAGGCACTGATATCTAAGTAATTAATAAGATAATCAATTTTTGAAGGATACGAAAAAGAATATATTATTCTTCTATGTTCTTTTTTAATGGCTTTCTCGGCTTATAATTTTTTAAGAATTCACCCTTTGGTTTACCGTCGTCAAAAGAGCTCCATTTTAATAATAATCTGGTCTTCTTCCTTGCCTCTTCATTCGACATTCCTTCATATTCAATTCTATAAATTGATGAAAATAATGGCGCACGTCCTTCACCATGATAACAATGTATTAAAACCGGGTAATTAGTACTATCATCCATTACCTCAAAGAAATTGTCGAGGGTACTCTGATCTGGTACCTGTTCAGAACCAACGTTAAAATAATTAACATTCGGTATCTTTTCAATCGCTTCTTTTTCGGCAGTAAGCTCTTCTGGTATTTCAGGATTATTAACAATATCATCTGTACCCGGATATCTCAGATCGACAACACTTTTAATATTGTATTTCTTAATATAGTCTTCGAGTTCGTCGGGTGGAATAACTCCTGATTTATAAACTTTATCTTTTGTTATGCTTTTGAAATTATAATTGATATTGACATCGTAGACATATTTACCAACGCCAATTATAATGATTATCAAAACTAATATTACTATTCTTTTTTTCATCTTTTTTTATGCTATTCTAAATTTTTTTCAATTATTCTGTCGAAATAGTCTTTCAAAAATGCCTTACATGCTTCTTCAATTTCGTCCATTTCTTCATTTCTATGATTAATAAGGTTGTTTTCTAAACCTTTATCATTTATATCATAGAAGCCTACAGCTTTGGCACCATCAAAAGTACATATATAATTACCTCTTTGCAATTGATAAAGAAGTCCATTATGATTGATCACAAATGGTTCAATCTCTTTTTCGCCCACTAAACTTCTCCCCCAACTTCTAAATGGCTTATCATAACCAATCATATCTAAAAGTGTTGGATAGATATCTATTTGCTGGGCCAATTCATTGTTAATTCCGATAAATCTGTTATTTGGATCGTATATTAATAAGGGAACTGCATTTCTATTCACTATTTTATCATATTCGTCTCCGTAATAGATCCTATTACCATGATCGGCTGTAATAACAAAGATCGTATTTTCAAACCAAGATTCATTTTTTGCAGCTTCAAAGAATTTTTTAAAGGCGAAGTCTGTATATCCAACACACTGATGCATAGGAATACTTCCCTTTGGAAATTTCCCTTCATATTTTTCTGGAATTACATAAGGTTCGTGTGAAGTAATTGTAAAAATAGTGCTAAAAAAGGGCTTTGTTTTTTTATCTAAGGTCGTTTTCGCGAATTGGAGAAAAGGTTCGTCCCAAATACCCCAATATCCATCAAAATCTTCATCATTATTATATTCTGTCTTACCATAATAATGGTCAAAGCCCAAAATGTTACCAAATCCTAAAAATCCCATAGAGCCATTAGGAGCACCATGAAAGAATGAGGTATCATAACCTAAATCGTTTAATATCGACACTAGTGATTGAATTTTTTGCTTTGCTGCCGGAGCTGAAGTGAAGGCATTTTTAAAAGACGGAATCCCTGCCAAGATAGAAGACATACCGTGGATTGATTTGCTACCGTTAGCATAGGCATTCGGAAAAATTAAACTATGCTGTGATAATGAATCTAAAAAAGGAGTATAGCTTTGATATCCCGGGATGTTTATGTTTTGGTTAAACGAACCACAATATTCTCTCGATAAACTTTCGGTAATTATCAATACTATATTCGGTGTTGTTTTTTCATTATTCGAGTATTTCTTAACAGGTTTAAAATACTTATCTATGGCCCCGGGCGAAACTTTATATTTTACTTTTTTAAAAGTATCGATCCTAAAAGTTCTAATAAACGCAAAAGGTGAATTCAATACAAGATCGGCCTGTTCTATTTTTTTAACATGGCGACTAGCATCTACCATATTGATGGGTCGTGTACTTTTCTTAAAGTCGCCACCTCGAATCCCACCAACCACCAAAATCACGGTAAGCATTAGGACAGCTATTGATGAAAGGTAATAATTAGCCTTAAAAACTGGTTTTCCAATTTGAGTTACCTTAACCTTTTTATAGAAATAGACCCAAACAGCAGCAATAATTACGAAGAGTAAAAATACATGCCAATAGCTTAACAAAAATCTAAAGAACATAAAGGATTTATTATTTTCATTTTTTAACACATCCCATACTGCAATTGTGGTTCTTGTAAAAGTATATTTATAATAAATAAAATCAACAAAGTTAATTGCATAAGCAGCCAGGTTAAGGGTAAAATACAAGTAAAATAAAAACTTCTGATAACCTGCCGTGGCATTAATCCTCAGCGGTAATATGGAGAGTAAAATAAAAAGTGAATTGACATATAATATAGCAGTGGTATCAAAAGCCAACCCATAATATGACAAGCTAAAAAAATCTGATACTGAATCTACATTCAGTAAACTGATATTATATAAAAAAAACAATACCCGCGCCACAAAATAAAAAACATAGGCCAAGAATAACCTGTACAGCAATGCTTTATATTCTGGTTTTCGAAGTAATAAGTTCATTGAATGCTTATGTCTAATTTAAAAATGTGCACAAAAATACAAAAACTTGAATACCCTATATGTAACATTTAGCAATCAATATTAATTTAACTAATTTACTATGCGTGCATAGTATTTTTTTTATATATTTGTAACATGCTAAAAGAGACAACGATAGATCATGCCTTGAGAGCCACATGGCAGGCAGTCGCTAAAATGTATAATGAACAAGCCGCAAAGCACAATAGCACGATGGCTACAGCCTTTGTGTTATTAAATATAGATTTAGAAAATGGCACTCCTTCTACGGCCTTGGGTCCTCAAATGGGCATGGAACCTACAAGTTTGTCAAGAATTCTAAAGAATATGGAAGATATAGGGCTAATCCATCGTGAGAAAAATCCGGAAGATGGCAGAAGTGTTTTGATAAAATTGACTGATTTCGGAAGGGAAAATAGAAAACTATCAAAACAATCTGTTATAGCCTTTAATGAAAAGGTCAGGGAACATATAAGTGAAGAAAAATTAGATCATTTTTTTGAAGTGATAGAAAAGATCAATCAATTAATAAATGAACGATCGATTTTCAATAATATAGAACGAAAAGCTGTTTAAAATTAATACAACAATATTTAATGAAAAAAAGACCAATTAAAAAAGTCGCAGTCATAGGATCCGGAATCATGGGATCTGGTATTGCATGTCACTTCGCCAATATTGGCGTTGAAGTATTACTCCTTGATATTGTTCCTCGAGAATTAACCGATGCCGAAAAAGCAAAAGGTTTGACCTTGGAAAATAATATGGTTCGCAACAGAATAGTGAACGACAGTCTCAAAGCATCATTAAAATCGAAACCCTCCCCTATTTATGACCAGAAATTTGCCAGTAGAATAACTACCGGAAATTTAGAGGATGATCTAAAAAAAATATCGGAGGTCGATTGGGTGATGGAGGTTGTAGTTGAAAGACTGGATATAAAACAGAAGGTATTCGAAGAAGTCGAAAAATATAGAAAACCAGGGACCTTAATTACTTCAAACACTTCTGGTATACCTATTAAATTTATGAATGAAGGCAGAAGTGAAGATTTTCA
>CBDUPN010000046.1:0-14648 GCA_965369125.1 uncultured Aureibaculum sp.
ATGAGGTTCCTGCTGTGCTATATCCCGGACTTTCAGGGGAGGCCAATATAATTATTAATAAGAAGGAAAATGTACTTACCATACCTAAAGAATATTTAATTGAAGAAAATAAGGTAAAGACCGAAGACGGAATAGTTTCCATTTCAATTGGTTTACAAAGTATGGAACATGTTGAAGTACTTTCGGGTATAGGAGAGGAAACATATATTTTAAAACCAAAATGACAAATTGGAAAGTAATATTAACCATTGCTAAAACTCATTTGCTTACGAAAATTAAGCAAACATCAACAGCTGCCTTAGGTGTAACTTTTGGTATAGGAGCTTATATTACTTTAGTATGTTTTATGACCGGGTTAAATAAAATGCTAGATGATCTCATTCTTAACCAAACACCTCATATACATATTTATAACGAAATAGAACCCTCCAAAAAACAACCCATAGCGCTTTATGATGAACTTAAAAATAGTATGAATGTAGTACACTCTATCAAACCAAAATTAAGTCAAAAAAAAATTCATAATGCTTTACCATTAATTCACTATTTAAAAGAGAACAATAATGTTCGTGGTGCAATACCGCAAATAAAAGCTACCATTTTTTATATAGCAGGGTCTATTGAAATTGGTGGTTATCTAACTGGAATCAATGCTTTAGAAGAAGCTAAATTATTTAATCTTGACGATTATATTATTAAAGGGTCGACAGAAAGCCTGCAAAATAGCGATAACGGAATTTTACTGGGTGCCGGAATCGCAAAAAAAATGTCTCTGGATATTGGTGACAGGATCCAAGTAAGTACGATTAAGGGCGATGTCTTTCCATTAAAAATAGTTGGTCTATATCAAAGTGGTATTGCCGATATCGATGCTATTCAAAGTTTTGCGAATCTAAAAACGGTTCAAAGAGTTTTAGGAGAGGCCGAGAACTATATTACAGATATTAATGTAAAACTTCATGATATCGATCTGGCCTATCCATTGTCTCAAAAAATAGAACAACAATTTGATTTAAAAGCTGTCGACATTAAAACGGCAAATGCCCAATTTGAAACGGGCACTACCATTAGAAACCTCATTACTTATGCGGTATCAATTACACTTTTAATTGTGGCTGGTTTTGGAATTTATAATATATTAAACATGCTTATTTATGAAAAAATGAACGACATTGCCATTTTAAAAGCAACAGGTTTTTCAGGTAAGGATGTGGAACTTATTTTTATGAGCCAGGCAATTATCATAGGGCTTGTTGGAGGAGTTTTAGGCTTGATAATAGGCTATATATTGTCCCGAATTATAGACAATATACCTTTTGCCACTGAAGCATTGCCAACGGTTGAAACTTTTCCCGTGAATTATAACCCCTGGTTTTATGTTATTGGTATTACATTTGCCATGATGTCGACTTTTTTAGCAGGTTATTTACCTTCACAAAAAGCGAAAAAAATAGATCCTGTAACGATTATTAGAGGCCAATAAGATGAGCATAGTTCTGGAAGCCCAACATATCAATAAGTATTTCAAAAAGCCTGTACTTTTTCACGTTTTAAAAGACATTAATTTTAAAGTTAATAAAGGTGAATTTGTTTCCATTATGGGTAAATCCGGGTGTGGCAAATCAACACTACTGTATATTCTTTCTACCATGGATACTGAATATGAAGGGAACTTATTTTTGAATGCAGAAATGGTGACCGGTAAAAACCGGAAAATTTTATCACATATTAGAAATAAACATATTGGTTTTGTATTTCAATTTCATTATTTATTAAGTGAATTTTCTGTTTTGGAAAACGTCATGTTACCGGCCAAAAAATTAGGCGAGAAATCTTTCGAAGAAATTGAACAGGATGCCATGCATAAACTCAAAATATTAGATATAGACAAGCTGGCAAAAAAACGTGCTTCTCAAATTTCTGGTGGTGAGAAACAAAGGGTGGCCATAGCAAGGGCTTTGATCAATAATCCATCCATAATAATGGGTGATGAACCAACGGGAAACCTCGATAGTTATAATTCTGAAAACGTATTTAATATCTTTAAACAATTGAGTGACGATCATGGGCTCTCACTATTGGTAGTAACCCATGATGAAGATTTTGCCATTCGTACAAATCGGATTATTCAAATGGAAGATGGGAGAATCATTAACTAAGTTTTATCTTTTTCCTCCACATAAGATATTCTTACTATATTTTTAAAAATTAATTTGTAAATTGTCGTAAATTATTTAATTTAAACAATGTTGCTGTTTAATGACATTTGTCATTTAATTCGCAACTAATAATTTTTACTTTTAGCACTATAACCATAAAATCTTTTAAAAATGAGCGAACCAGTGATTAAAAACTCAGATTTACAGTTAGAACATGTTCGATGGAACAAGGAATTAAAATCTTTAAGAGAAGAAATTAATACGTTTCAGAATAAACTAGGTGAAATTGTAAATTTGAGAACAGATAAAGAATTTTTAATAGAAATTGCAGAATTTGAAAATAAATTCATAATACACAAAGAAAAAATTAATAAACTTCAAGATCAGATTAAAGTTCATGCGTTAAGTGTTGGTAGACAATTTGAAGACAATATAGATGCAGAAAAAATGAACTTAAAACCACACGATACTTACAGGGAAAAAATAGAAACCGAAAAAAGAATGTTTGAAGATCTAAAAGCTGAATTTAATGGCTTTTTATCGACTTATGTAAAAAATTAAACAATAATTTATTACAACCCTTTTCAAGACATTAGGATTTACTATTGTCGGACCCTTTTGTTTTATAATTAAAAATTATTTAGAATCGTAATTCATGGATAAGTATATTATTCAAAGTGCTCCATTTGTGGTTCCCACTAATGACGGTAAATTAATTGAAGAACATTTTGGCTTGGCAACTGATGGCAATAACGAAATAAGTATAGCACGTATGATAGCTCCACCACATTGGAGTGAGCCTTTTCAAGTTCCTGAATTTGATGAATATACCTATATTATAAGCGGTAAAAAGCAATTCAATATTGATGGTGAAATAGTTGTTTTAAGCAAAGGTCAATCTATTAAAATAAAAAAGAATACAAGGGTACAATACGCCAATCCATTTGACGAAAAATGTGAGTATCTTTCTGTATGTCATCCGGCATTTTCAATTCAAAAAGTAAACAGAGAAAAATGAGCAATATCCAACCTTTTCATATTGCTATTCCGGTACATAATTTAGATGAATGTCGTACTTTTTATAATGAAATACTGGGTTGCAAAGAGGGTAGAAGCAGCAACCATTGGGTTGATTTTAACCTTTTTGGTCATCAATTGGTTATTCACTATAAGCCAAGACCAAAAGGCGATAATTTACACACCAATCCGGTAGATGGTAAGAACGTGCCAGTTCCACATTATGGCGTTGTTCTAGAATGGCAAGTATTTCATGATTTTGCAGATCACCTTCGTTCTAAGGGCGTTAAATTTATAATAGCGCCTTATATTCGTTTTGCGGGGAAAGTAGGTGAACAAGCCACTATGTTCTTTTTAGATCCTGCAGGAAATGCCTTAGAATTCAAAGCATTTAAAGATATTAAGCAGCTTTTTGCTAAATAGATTTTAAAACCTTTCAAAGCAATTAAACTTCTTTATTTTTCTTTAGAAGATAAAAGGGTAAATAAATTAGAAAGAAATAGGGAAGTAGTATTAATTCGGCTATTAAAATATAATAAGGCCAATCTCCAAAATAATCTAAAGCGGTTGCTCCTTCAGGTTTATTACTTATATAAAAATAATTTGCTCCGGTTAATTTATTTATGATTAACATCAGTAGAAAATAACCTTGTAGTGCAAAAAATGATTTGAAAATACTTTTTCTTGTTGGCTTCATTTTATATATAATTGTAGCATATAAAATAAATATCAAGAGCCCTGCATGGACATACCAATATTTTAAAAAATGATAATGAGGAAATCCATTTTTGATATCTGGCGTAAGAATAGCCTGAAAGGTTCCTGCTAATATCCAAAATAATAAGATCTCATAGAATATCAGCTTTCGGGTAACAGAAAAAATGGGTATTAAAAGGGCAATGAAATTACAGAGATGAAAGGGCAGGTCGTGTTTGATATCAAATCCTCTATCGTAAATTTTAAGAAAAGTCCAAATAATTATGGTGATCGACAATGAATAAGCAAATATATTACCAATTTTATACTGTTGTTCTTGGGGTAATTTTTTCGCCCATTGAATCAGAATAAATCCCCCAATTAAGTAGACGATCATGGCTATAATATGCTGATTGCCGAACATCTCAAAATTATAGTTATTATTGAAAAAAATTGAATTTCTCAAGTGTGGATCATTTGTGACGAATATAACAAAAGAATTCAATTAATATCTTTTTGTGATAATAGCTAAATTTAATTCATGAAGTAGTTGAGAGTCGTTATTAAATGGTATAAAGTTTAGATTTGCGAAAGGTTAAAGTTTTATTAAATATATTATAAAGAATTATTCACTTGAAATTTTTCTTAACTTTAAAGTATAAAATGTCAAGATCATGTTAGTCAAGATAATTTTAACGATTATACTTTTAATAATTTCTTTGTTAGTATAATTGACTTTTTCGATCATATTGCTATGAAACTTCGAATTAAAAGCACTTATCTTTTTATGTTTTTGAGTATATCTTTTTATGCTCAGGAATATTCTGGTTCTGGAGAAGACATTAATATAATTTTAACCAATATTAAAAATTTTTCACGTGCTTATGTTGGTGCAGATTATGACAAATTAACCGACTTCTATAGTCAAGATGGTAAAATATTTCCCACAGGAACCGATATTATCGAAGGCCATATGGCTATTAAGAAAAGGTGGGCCTTAGCAAAAGGAACTAAGATTCTTTCTCATAAAATCACCCCTATTGAAATAAGTGTGATAGATCATATTGCTTATGATTATGGGTATTATCAGGGAACATCGTCAAAAAATGAAGTGATAGATTCCTGGAAAGGCAAATATGTAATTATTTGGAAAAAAGTTGAAGGCGACTGGAAAATATACCTCGATATTTGGAATCGTGTCGACCCAAATAAATAAATCATTAACCTTTATTTAGACAGGCCAGCAAAGTGTTCTTTAACAGCATTGCAATGGTCATTGGTCCTACACCTCCTGGTACCGGGGTTATAAAACTCGACTTTTTACTAACACTGTCGAAGTGCACATCTCCTGCTAGCCGATAACCTCTTGTTCGTGTCTTATCTTCAACACGTGTAATACCTACATCGATTATAACTACTCCTTCTTTAACCATATCTCCCGTTAAAAATTCGGGCATCCCCAGAGCAGCAACGATAATATCGGCACTCAATGTTAATTCTTTGAGGTTTTTAGTTCTGCTATGGGCTACGGTTACTGTAGCGTTTCCAACTTTTCTTTTCTGGCTTAATAGAATACTCATAGGTCTGCCAACAATATGGCTTCTGCCTATAACCACCACATGTTTTCCGGAGACTTCCACATGATACCGGTCTAATAATTCTAAGATCCCGTAAGGAGTAGCAGATATAAATGAAGGAAGGTCAAGTGTCATTTTTCCTACGTTTATAGGATGAAATCCATCAACGTCCTTATCGGGATGAACCGCCATTATTACCTTTTGTTCGTCAATATGTTTTGGTAAGGGTAGTTGAACAATAAATCCGTCTATATCATCATTCGTATTTAATTTATCAATTTCTGCTAATAAAGTTTCTTCCGAGATTGATGCTTCAAGTTTTATTAAAGTAGATTTGAATCCAACAAGTTCACAAGCTCTAACTTTACTATTCACATAGGTCATGCTCGCCCCGTCACTTCCGACTAAAACTGCTGCCAGATGGGGTGTTTTTTTTCCTTCGGCCTTTAGTTTCTTAACCGTTTCGGCAATTTCATCCTTTACGTCTTTTGATGTCGTTTTTCCGTCTAGTAGAATCATAGTTTTTGTTTAATTCGATGTTTTCCAGGCCATTTTAATATTTTGAGTTTACCTTAATTAAAGAGAAAACGCAACAAGTGTAAAAAGTTTACTTATTTCCTAACTCATTCCTTTCATCATTTGCATCATGCGCTTGCCACCACCACCTTGCATCATTTTCATCATTTTGCTCATTTGATCAAATTGTTTCATCAATTGATTTACTTCTTGAACCGAAGTCCCCGATCCCTTTGCAATGCGTTTTTTTCTACTTGCATTGATAATAGCGGGTTTACTTCTTTCTGATGGCGTCATGGAATGGATAATGGCCTCGATCCCTTTAAACGCATCATCGTCAATGTCTACATCCTTCATCGCCTTGCCAACACCTGGAATCATACCCACCAAGTCTTTCATATTCCCCATTTTCTTGATCTGTTGAATCTGCTTTAAAAAATCATCAAAGCCAAATTGATTTTTGGCAATTTTCTTTTGGATCTTTCTAGCTTCTTCTTCATCATATTGGTCTTGTGCCCGTTCTACCAGGGAAACAACATCTCCCATTCCTAAGATCCTTTCGGCCATCCGGTCTGGGTGGAAAACGTCTATGGCTTCCATTTTTTCGCCTGTACCAATAAATTTTATAGGTTTATCAACGACCGACTTTATAGACAATGCCGCACCACCTCTTGTGTCACCATCTAATTTGGTTAAAATAACCCCTTCAAAATTTAAGATATCATTAAAAGCTTTGGCCGTATTTACGGCATCTTGCCCGGTCATAGAATCCACTACGAATAGTGTTTCATGGGGATTTACAGCCTTGTGAATGTTCGATATTTCGGTCATCATTTCATCATCCACCGCCAATCGACCGGCGGTATCAATAATTACCGTATTCATGCCATGAGCTTTAGCATGTTTAAGCGCGTTTAAGGCGATTTCAACAGGCTTTTTATTATCCACTTCAGCATAAACCTCAACATCAATTTGTTCACCGACAACTTTTAACTGATTGATGGCAGCAGGTCTATAAACGTCACCTCCTACTAATAAAACTTTTTTGTTCTTTTTAGTTTTTAAGTAATTGGCTAGTTTTCCAGAAAAAGTGGTTTTTCCAGATCCTTGTAATCCGGCCATTAAAATTATAGTTGGTGAACCACTAAGATTTAACCCAACAGTTTCACCACCCATTAATTCGGTTAATTCATCTTTAACGATTTTTACGAGTAATTGCCCCGGATTCAAGGTAGTCAATACGTTTTGCCCTAGCGCTTTTTCTTTTACCCGGGCAGTAAACTCTTTGGCTATCTTATAGTTAACATCGGCGTCTAATAAGGCCCTCCGGACCTCCTTAAGCGTTTCAGCAACATTAATTTCGGTAATTTTTCCATGGCCTTTTAGTATATGAAAGGCCTTATCTAATTTATCACTTAAATTATTGAACATATTTTCTTACGGCATTTTTATAAGTTGCAAAATTACTAAGAATTTTTGAGTTTAAAGAATGCTAACGTAGCATTTAAACTTTTAAAAAAAGTACGATTTATATGACCAAAATCATTGCCTTTTTTATAGTTAATCATGATATTTGAAAATACAACCCATTAAAATCATATCAAAATGAAAGAATCTGTAATAGGGATTAAAAGTAATTATTTGCATTCGGCTTCTTGGGATGAATTACATGCCATTACAAGGCGTTGGCAATCGGAAAATGATTTTTACAATTACGAGATCACTTTTTTAAAAAAGCTGATAGATAAATATTTTATATGGATGACCAAAAAAGAGAATATTGCACAAGTGAGAAAATTGGTGATCGAATTGAGTACACTCGAGAAGCGTCATGAAGATATCGGTAATGCTATTTCTAAACACCTCAATCATATAGCACTCTATTTGGAGAATGCCTTTAGCCATGATGAACAATTATTTAGATTTGAACATTCGGTGTTACTTCAACGTATAGAAGAATTTACCAATGAATTTAGAATAGTAAAAAAAGAAGTTTTTGAAATTTCTGAAGAGGTATTAGATCACAAAAAATTACAATTGCTTTTAGAAAAGAATTGATATATCTATTGTTTAGGTTTTATTGAACTTTATTTGTTAAATATTCTTTTAGTCTGTTATTTATAAAATAGGTCCATCCAGCCTTGCAGCTTTTATGAGAGAACTCAGGGATATCACTTGGGAAAGTTTCTAAACCAACACAGCTAACTGTTAATTTGGTTTGATTACCTAGTGAAGTTAATTCAAAATGTGCAGTAGATTCTCCTTCATATTCTTCATACTGCCATGAATAACTTATTTTTTCATTTGGTATCACCTCAGTAATCGTCCAAAGATGCGTAAAAGTTCTGTTGTCTGATCTTACGATGAATTTGGTGCTAAAACCTTTGCTTGGCTCGAAATCTGGTATGTTATCAAAGTACCAAAGCTTCATTTCGCCAATATCCGTTATAGCCCTCCATACATCTTTTTTTGTCGCATTGAAAAGTTGTTCTACAACAACCGGTTTAAAATGTAAATTCATAATCTATAACTTAGCGTTTTAAATAAATATATTCAAAATCAACACACCCAAAAGGCCCATAATGCCCACGGTGGTTTCCATTACGGTCCAGGTTGAGAGCGTTTCTTTAACACTGAGATTAAAATATTCTTTAAACAACCAAAATCCGCCATCATTTACATGGGAGAGCATTAGGCTACCTGCACCAATTGAAAGTACCATTAATTCTGCATTAACTCCCGTGCTTGCGGTAAGAGGTAGTACGATGCCGGCAGCTGTTAAACCGGCCACCGTTGCAGAGCCTACGCAAACGCGTATAATAGTGGCTATTAACCATGCCAGAATTAAAGGTGAGATGCTTGAATTTCTTAAAAGTTCGCCTATATAATCGCTCACACCACTGTCAATTAGAATTTGTTTTAAACCCCCGGCACCGGCAATGATCAATAGTACCATGGTGATACTTGAAATTGAATTTGCCAAAGGGCCCATTATTTCATTCATTTTTTTTCCACGGGCTATTCCTAATGTATAAATAGCGACCAACACTGATATCAACATGGCTATGATCGGATTACCGATAAAAATAATCACCTCTTTAAACATAAAGTCTTGTGGCAGGAAATTGACCACCAGTGTTGAGAGTACAATTAAAATAACAGGTAATAAGGCACTAAATACGCTTATCGCCATACCTGGCATTTCTTCATCTCTTAAAATAACCGGATTATAAAATTCTTTAAGAGGTGTGGCTTTTATATTTTTAATAGTCCGAGAAAATAAAGGTCCGGCAACAACAATCGCTGGAATTGCAATGAGTATTCCGTACAATAATGTCTTACCAATATCTGCTTTAAACATATCAGCAATCGCAGTGGGAGCGGGGTGGGGTGGTAGAAATCCATGTGTAACCGATAGGGAGGCAAGCATGGGTAAACCAACATATATTAAAGGCAAACCTGTGGAAGCTGCCACTGTAAATACCAACGGAATTAAAATAACAAAGCCAACCGTATAGAACATAGGGATACCGACAATAAAACCGGCTAAAACCAAGGCCCATTGAATATATTTCAAACCAAAATTATCTACGAGCTTAGAGGTAATACGCTGTGCGGCTCCGCTTTCTGCAACAAGTTTTCCAAGCATAGCACCAAATCCTAAGATCATCACTAAAAAACCAAGGGTGCTTCCAATACCAGTTTGGACAGACTGGACGATACTTTCTAATTCCATTCCTTGAAAAATGCCCACTAAAAGACAAACGATTACAAATGAAATAAAAGCATTAAGCTTTAATACGGCAATAAGGACGAATAACAATAATATTCCGGAAATAACAATGAGTAAGGGCATATGGGTAATGGTATAACGACGGCGCAAGAATTTGACTTGATCAACACCGTATTTATTCCGAAAATAAGAAAAATTTGACTATTGCTTGTTTAAGATCATAGATTTGGCCCATTATTTAAGTGTGTCTTCTAACCATTTATAGAATTCTCGTTGCCATATGATCCCATTTTGTGCGCTTAATATCCAATGGTTTTCTTCGGGGAAATATAACAGTTTACTTTTAACACCCTTTAATTGTGCCGCTTGGAAAGCTTCCAATCCCTGCCCGATAGGAACCCGGTAATCTTTACCTCCCTGTATGATCAGGATTGGTGTATTCCATTTATCAACCAAGTTAATTGGGTTAAAATCTGTATAAGCCTTAGGTGTAGGTTGCTGCCAGTAATTGCCTTCGAAGTCTTTGTTCACAAAGAAAAGCTCTTCGGTTGTGCCAAACATACTACGGGTATTAAAAATACCATCGTGTGCTATAAAAGATTTGAATCTGTTATTATGCATCCCGGCAAGGTAAAAAACCGAATAACCACCATAACTCGCTCCGATACAACCCAGGCGCTCATTATCTACATAGGTCTCTTTGCTCATTGCATCGATTGCTGACAAGTAATCTTGTATATTTTGGCCACCCCAATCACCACTTATTTGCTCGTTCCATTCAACACCATATCCGGGCATACCCCTACGATTAGGTGCCACTATAATATAACCATTGGCAGCCATCAACTGAAAATTCCATCGGAAGGAGTAAAATTGGGTCAAGGCAGATTGAGGCCCACCTTGACAATAAAGCAAGGTGGGATACTTTTTATTCGGATCAAAATCCGGTGGATAAATCACCCAGGTAAGCATTTCCTTTCCATCTGAAGTAGGCACCATTCTTTTTTCGATCTTACTTAATTTAATCTCTTCATAAGCCTTATCGTTCACATGACTCAACTGGTTCATTTCGCCGCTTTTGAGGTTCAAGGTATAGATCTCTGCGGCATGGTTCATGTCGGTTCTCGTAACCACCATGGTGTTTTCTGTTTGTCCTATTAAACCTGTTATATCAAAATCTCCGTAACTAATTTGGCGGATCTCAGATAAGCCCTTTTTAGGGATCTTAATCTCAAAAAGATGTTTTGTGCCTTTGACCGGGGCAATAAAATATATTTTTTTTCCATCATTGCTCCATAAAAAACTATTTACAGTACCATCCCAGTGTTCGGTTAGGTTTATTTTTTTGCCCTCCTTAAGAATTACAAGATCGTTCTTGTCGGCCTCATTCCCCGGTTCGTCCATTTGCAGCCAGGCGAGAATTCCGTTTTTAGAATACGCCGGACTTTTATCATAACCCTTATTACTTTGGGTTAAATTGGTTGTTGTTTTTGATGCCAGATCATATATATAAATATCTGTATTGGTGCTTGATGCATAGGCAGTACCAGTTTCTTTCAAGGCAACATAAAGTATTTTGGTGCCATCGTTATTCCAAATATAATCTTCGGGTCCACCAAAGGGTTTTAAGGGACAATGATAGGGTTCGCCTTCCATAATGTCAAGTTCTGCGGTTGCATCTCCGGTCAAGTCTTTTAAGAATACATGATTAAAAGTTCCATCTTCCCAGGTATCCCAATGTCTGTAATTTAGATTCTCATAGATATAGACATTCGACTTTTCCATCTCAGGATAATGGTCTTTCCCAGTAACCTTGGCAAGTTTTACTTTTTTATGGATTATTTTATAGTTTCCCGATGGGGAGATCTTAGGATCTTTATAGATATCGGTATAATTTTCTATCTCCTTTGCTTCATCACCATTTATTGAAATTTTATAGGTTTTCGAAGAACCCGAATTTGCAGTAATATCATATGATTTACTCGTGAAAATCACCTCTTTGGCATCTTTGGTTAATCCTACAGCAGAAACACGCTCAAGTTTCCATAATTTTTCAGGAGTCATCACCTGGGAGATGGCGTTTATGGGAAATGCGAAAAACAGAATAATAACAAATAATAATTTTATAAAATACTGGTTCATAAGGCTATATATTTTTTTAAAGAAAAGAATTTTAATTACCGTTCGAGTTTTAGATGTCTTCCTTAGAATGGAAAACTTGTTTTTAAAATTACACAAAATTTAGAAAATTGGCGCTGATATATACTGTTTTTTTATGGTTTAAATAAAAAAAAGTTGGTATAAATTGATGCCGGACTTAGTTGAACAAATATTGAACCATTACATCTGCTGCAACCTGGCTTCCCTTCAGTGATGGATGAAAATTATCAAAACTATAATAATCGAAATTATTCGTATTTTCTATAAAGGTTTTCCAAACTTCACCAACCGGGCATAAAACAGCATTATTCTTTACAGCAGCTTCTCTATAGTTGTTTATGACACTTCCGAAAGTATGAAAGTTATCTACAGCTGGCCATACCATGTATATTACAAGTTTTGAATTATTAGTTTTACAGAGTTCACTAAATTTTTCGGCATATTCAAGTAATAATTGCCGGCCTTTATTTTGAGATGACGGACCCTGTTGAACAATAACAAAATCATATTTCTTGCGTGAAATTAATTTTTGAACCTTGCCATCATTCCAATGATCAATGAGTGCATAGTTGGGATAGGCAAGCATTTTTGTATTTAGTTTAATGCCTTTTAATTTTGCCTTTTTCTTGACAAGTAGCGGAATATCATTGGTATAAGTAAAACTATTACCTACAAATAAAATAGTATACACTCTTTTTGAAAGCTTAAGGGGTCGATCAGTTTGAGCAAGGATATTTCCTTTGGTTAATATCAATAAAATGATTATTAAAAAGCTTCTGATAAGAGTCATTAAATTAGTTTAAGTCAAGAATGGAATAATGTCTATTTTTTGCGATTTATAGCAGTATTTCTCTTTATTCTTTTGTAATAAGTCTATCAAAGTTATGACTTAATTTTTCATATCATCAATTTGATCACGTTAAATAGTGTATTAGCTGCATTTAAAGTCCTATACTCTTACCAATTATTCTTTTTGTTAATTCAAGAAAAATCCAATATTCGGAAAAGATAATCATTTTAAGATTTTGTTATTTTGTTTAATATTACAACATAGAAAATAAACAAATAAAATATATTTATTTTTTTCTTAACTTTTTTCGATTCCTTATTAAATAACTCATTTTGGTATTTTTTCAACTAAAAACACTAAAAATTAATATTTTATATGTTAAAATATGGTTAAAATACTTTTACAACTAGGTGATTATTAAAAAAATATTTTTTATTTGTATAATGAAAAACAATAAAGATTAAACAATAAGTGTTAGTCTCTCTTTATTTATTTCGCACATATCAATTATTTAAACTTAATCACAAACAAAAATGAAAGAACTAATCAAAAACAATGCAATGAGAGTGCTCATGCTACTTACAATCCTTTTTGCTGTAGGATCATGTAGCGATGACGTAATTGAACTACCGGAAGCTTCCTTAAATGAAGGAGTATTTGAAGAATCTAAAATCATAAGCTTTGAGGAAATTGAAAAAATGACCGAACAGATCTTGCCAGATGAACTGATTGATGATCAGTCTAATATTGCATCATCTAATTTCAGTAAATCAGCTTTCGAAGAGAAAAATTCTAAAGGAATTTCCATTGAAAGGAGATATTTTGAATTTAATGCTGAAGTTACTGATGGAACACAAACAGGAGCTGAAATAGAAGGTGAGTTACAACTTAAATTTACTTTATTCCATGCGTCATTTGCAATAATAAGAGGAGAATTATTGTTGCCTGATCAAAGTAAGGCATCAGTACGAGGAGCGTGGATTAGCGACGGTTATGTGTATTTGATCATTAAAACAGACGATGGTTATATTAGAGGTTATGGTATGGCCGATGATGAAGGAAATATGAAAGGAAGGTTCAGATTAAATGATAGTACTGGTAGAAGCGTCGGAAATTGGACAGCTAATATAACAAGTGTTACGACACCTGACCAAACGATTGTTGATATTGTAGTGGCCGATGAAAGATTTACATCTCTGGTAGGGGCACTAAGTGCGGCCGAATTGGTTGATGCCTTAAACGGAGAAGGTCCTTTTACTGTTTTTGCTCCTACAAATGATGCTTTTGCAGCACTTGAATCTGTGCCTGAGGGAGAAATGCTTAAACAAGTATTGTTATATCATGTAGTTAGTGGTAAATATAGAACGCAAAAACTGCTGAAGAAAGAGATGGTTGAAACTCTTCAAGGAGAAAATATTAAAATCAGTTTGAATGAAAATAACGAAATCGTTATTAACGATACTGTAAAATTACTTCAATCTAATATTCGGGCCAAAAATGGGATAATCCATGTTTTAGAAAGCGTATTGATTCCGCCGAGTTTCCAGTCATTACCATCAATAGTTGAAATAGCCACCAGTGATGATAATTTTTCAACTTTAGTTAGTGCATTACAAGCTGCTGATCTGGTAACTACTTTACAAGGTGATGGGCCATTTACCGTATTTGCACCGACCAATGATGCTTTTGCGGCTTTAGATGCTATTCCAGAAGGGGATGATTTAAAAGAAGTATTGTTATACCATGTTGTTTCAGGTAAATATACCGGTGCCGAATTACTGGAAAAACAAACAGTTACCACTGTACAAGGTGAAGAGGTGACGATAGAATGGATGGATGGAAAGGTTGTTTTGAATGGAACTGTCACAGTTGTCATTGCTGATATCATGGCATCAAATGGCATTGTTCATGTAATAGACGGTGTTTTAATTCCACCCAGTATGCAATTACCATCAATAGTTGAAATAGCCACCAGTGATGATAATTTTTCAACTTTAGTT